>JADFPY010000108.1 GCA_022562085.1 candidate division KSB1 bacterium
TCCTGTTTTATCAAAAACACTAATTAATGCCCGTCTAATTTTGGGCATATAACCTCCTCTTTCTTAAAACTTGTTGGACAATGAGGTTCTCATAAATCCACAATTGGTACTAATCCATTTTTCTAAAACTTTTTCTCTTGTAAGGTCCATGATTTGATGTTCTCTGTGACCCAACTTTCATTTGATAACGGCTTGTCTGCCCTGAACTTCAATTCTATTCTCCGCAAAAAGCTGGAGCGCTTCAACATAAATCTTATGCTCTTGCTCCAAAACTCGGGCGGCCAATGTTCCCGGGGTATCATCGTCTTTTACTGGAACGCATCTTTGTAGAATTGGTACGCCGGAATCGTACTCTTCATTCACTAAATGTACGGTAACTCCTGAAACTTTGCAACCGTAATCTAACACAGCCTGATGGACTTTAATTCCATACATCCCTTTTCCTCCAAAAGAAGGAAGAAGTGCTGGGTGAATATTTAGCATCCGATGTTTATACTTCCGAATAATACTTGAACTGATTTTTTTTAAATACCCTGCGAGAGCAATCAACTCAACATTATACTCTTTGAAAGCATTTAAAAAAGCCTGGTCCAGATCTTCCTGTGATTCGAATTGTTCGAGGGCCAAATGCAATGCAGGTACCCCGGATTTTCTGGCAATCTCCAGAGCTCCTGCTTCTATTTTATTGCTGATAACCAGAACTATTTTTGCAGAAAGCGTGCCATTTTGCGTTGCCCGTAGAATTGAGGCTAAATTTGTGCCTGTACCGGAGGCTAATACCGCAACTCTTAAAGGGTCCAATTTTTCTCTGAAGTTTGTTACTTTGGATTCGGTTAAATTACTGGTGAATCTTTTATCTGCAAATAGCCTTCATTGGCATCCAAACAAACGTCAACGCCTAATGGTATCGTGTATTTCACTTCAACATGACCGTACTTCAATTCACCAGCCATTGGGACCTCTAAATCAAAGAGAATATCGTGTAAAACTTGCTCAATCGACAAACTTTGATTTCCGGCCCTGGGTTCACAGCCCTCAAATTGGCCGAATACAATACCGTTGACGTTTTCTAAAATACCGGCCAACTTTAACTGCATCAGTTTTCGATCTATGCGGTAGGGCTCTTCTCCTACATCTTCTAAAAACAAAATTGCATTCTGAAAGTCGGGCAAATAGGGTGAGCCGATCAAGGAGCAAATCATGGAAAGATTACCACCAAGGAGTCTTCCTTCAGCAACTCCCGGTTTTATGCAATGAAGTCCGGAAAATTTTTGCACAGGTTCCGAGACAGTAATCATGTTCCAAAAATATTGCGCCGTGAACGGGTTGATACCTTTTCCCATTTCCACCGCAACCATAGGTCCCGAGAAAGTAACCAATTGAGTTTTTTTGAAGACAGCCAACTGAAAGGCAGTAATATCACTAAATCCAACAAAAATTTTGGGGTGACTTTGGATAATCTTATAATCGAGCAAGTCCAGAATCCTGGGAGTTCCGTATCCTCCTCGGGTACAAAAAATCGCCTGAACCTCTGGGTCTTTGAACATTTCATGGATATCGTTGGCCCTGTCTCGCTCGCTTCCGGCCATATAGCCGTAGACATCATTAACGTGACTGCCGATTTTCAGTTTATAGCCACACTTTTCAAGGTATTGAATGCCCTTGGCAAGAAGATCCGGTTTCATCGGGCTTGCCGGCGCAACAACTCCGATTGTCTCACCACTTTCTAGCTTTCGCGGCTTTAAGATCAAAATTGGAGACTGATTCGTCTAGGTTAGATTTAAAAAATCATCTCGCCGTTAAGCACATCAAAGACTTCTGAATAATTGGCAATCCGGTATTCAGCTATCTTGTATTGGAAAATAATTTCCCTGCGGATACTGTAATATGACCAAATCAATACGGGTTTTCTGGAGAGGCTATTGATCTCATCATAAAGATTTCTAGACCGGTTATAGGCAGTATTCACGTAATCGGGTGGTCCAAGCTTAATATAAACCATACCCATTTCCGTCTTCCAGCCGGGCATGTTACTTTCTTTGCCAAATCTCTTGTTTGCAAATTTGACCCGTCTATAATACTCATCCTTGTATTCATTCATACGCGTCTCAGGATCGGGATCACGGCTTTCCCAGAATTCCTCAAATGCCCTGGTTTTTTCCTCACCTTCCAGAGACCTCATTTTCTTTAATTCGTCGTCTTTGGCAATGTGGAGTAACTGTTCGATGGCCTCATCAAGATTTGCATAAACCGGGCCTGCATCGGAATCGGAGAGGTCAAGCACCTGCTCGACCTCCAAAGATTTATCTTTACTTTTTACAACTAGCCGGATACGGTTATCCGTACTGACGAGTGCAAGTTTATCCAATTGAATGTACTGGCGCGAAACCCTGCCGGCACTTTTTATTCTACGTTCGCCCTCCTGCAAAACTTTGTCTTCAGACGCGAGGAACTGGTAAACAATGTAAATACTGTCTGATTCAGGCACGTTGTAAACTTCGAAATATGCGTACAATTCAGTTTGGGGCTTTATGTTTTCACCACCAGAAGCAGGTTCGTCAGGTGCAACCTCAATTGAGTCCACTGCAAAAACATCGCTAATCATGAATTCATTTTTCGTGAAATCACGCAGGGTTACGGATCCCTCGCGAATGCCGGATCTCTGAGTTTCTTTGTCCTTGAGCTCAATTCGAAAATTGTAAACCCCCGGCTCCAAAGCAATTCTAAGCTCGGTTGAATTTTTTATGTCTAATGAATTGGTTTCGTCAAAATTTTGGGTAATTATAAAACCTGTTTTTTTAATTCTATCAATTTCGGTTTCACTGGTATCAGAAATGACAACGGATGCTTCATAATCTGCTCGAAATTTTTTCCTTTTTGCTCTAATGAACTGTAGTTCGTCGTTCACAAAACTTAATTTAAATATCAGGCGGCTTAAGTTCCGCTCATCAGCAGCCACGTTGACAAAGTCGACGCCGAAATAGGGTACGTCCTCGGGTTGCTCTGTCCGGTGGAGCTCAAAGCTGCTTCGATTTGCATCCTGAGCGTAGAGATTAATGGAGAAAAAAGAGGTTAAATATAGAAGCAATGAAACGGAGCCAATTGCGTTTTTCGATCTACATATTTTCATGATAATTAAAGCCTAAAATTAATTAATTAAATCGAACAAGGAGTTTCGGTTTTCCAAACGAAAATCCCCAAAGCCCAGTTCATCTAAAAAAAGCAATTGTTTATTGTATTCGTAATAAGTCCACAGCTCAATTGCCTTAATCGTCTTCCCAGGTGAATTCGCAAATTTTTGATTGAAGGGATTCCTGTCTATGGAATCCGGCGCACCTATCAGGATATAAACCCATCCCATATCGGTTTTCCAGCCGGACTTATTGAGACTATGAAATTTCTTATTTGCAAATTGAATCCGTCGGTAGTATTCTTTGCGCAGCTCATTTTCTGCTGTCTCTGGGGTCGGATCATTTTTTTTCCAGAACTTAATGAACGCATTCTGCTTCTGATCTTTTGGGGTGTTTTTTAGTTTCTTTAATTCTTCATCCGAAGCTATATACTTCAGGACTTCAATCGCCTCCTCAAGGTCTGCAAATGTCAGTGGTATGCCATCGATATACAACTTAAATGCACTTTCGACCGTTATGGACATGGAGCCGCTGCTAAATTTAACCTTGGCGATATATCCTCCATGTGACAGATTCTCAGTCGATATCTCAAAGATGTTTTGGGTAATTCGACCTCTACTTCTTATCCAATATTTATCGGATTGAAAAATCTGATGGTCCTGGCCTAAAACATGATATTCAACAAGTAAGCTATCATTCTCAGGAATATTATATAATTCTACATAAACATATAGCAATTTAGAATCTTCATCTTTGGTTTCTGAGACTCTTGGCTCAAACGTAACTTTCCCTTGTTTATCCCTGGAATAGAAATCTAAAAACAAAATATCACTCGTTAAAATATCTTTTGTAGAATAGTCTTTTAAAGAAACCGAACGCTTATGCCGGCCTTTTTTTTGTGTTTCCATATCTTGAAGATCAACAGTGATTTCATAAGCTTTAGGCGGCAAATCGAAACTGACTGTGCGTAAACTGAATTCGTTTACGGATTTCGTTTCCTCAAAAGAAGCCACCACTAGCTCCTGTTTAATTTTGTCGCTGTTCACAAATTTACCGGTTGTATCAAAGACCGAAATTGAAATTTCAAATTGAGCCTTGAATTTATCATCTGACTTAACAAACTGCAGTTCATTATAAAAAACCTTTATATATAAATCAAAATGGCTAAGATGAAAATCAGTGGAGGCTTTATTAAAAATTGCTACGTCAAAAAACGGTGCGTCCACAACTGAACTAAGCTCTTGTAAAGATAAGATTGGGCTGCTTGAAAAACTTAGCACCCAAAAAATCGCTAGGTGGATTCTATGCTTTGTTAATTTTTTGATGCTCATTTTACTGCTCCATTCAAAGAATTAAACAAGACGGGACTATCTCAAAAAGCAATTTAAGTGGTCATTGGAGACATTCGCCTGTTAACTCATAATCGGAAAAATCCGTAATTTTGACTTTGTAGAAGTTACCAATTTCGAGTTCTTTTGATTCTTTGATAATGACTGAGTTATCAATTTCAGGACAATCCGAAGCGGTTCTACCAATATAAGCCTTTCGTACATTATCAAATTCATCGACGAGTACGTCTTTAACGGTGCCGACACAGCTTCGGTTCAATTCAAAGGAGAGTTCAGATTGGATGTCATTTAGTTCAGCCCAGCGCTCACGTTTAATAGGGTCGGGAACCTGATTGCGTAACTTATGGGCAGGGGTGTCTTCTTCTCTGGAATAAGTAAACAATCCCAATCTTTCAAAACGGATGTCTTCCATAAAATCTGCCATTGCTCGGTGCTCTTCTTCAGTTTCACCCGGGAATCCAACAATTAACGATGTGCGAAGCGCAATTTCCGGATTTCCTTCTCTTAAAAGGGAAACAATCCGTTCAATATCTTTTCGGGTCACTTTACGAGCCATTCTTCTCAAAATTCTATCCGAGGCATGTTGAATCGGCATATCTACATATTTAAAAACCTGCTTTCTATCGACGATTATTTCAATGATATCCTCAGAAAAATGGGCGGGATAAGTGTACAGCAGGCGGATCCATTTAAATTCTTTAATTTGCGACAATCGGTCAAGTAGTGAGACCAGTTTTTTTTCGCCGTACAAATCCATTCCGTAAATCGTCGTGTCCTGTGCGATGAGGATAAGCTCCTGAACGCCTTTGGAAGCCAATATTTGGGCTTCGTCAATAAGTGATTCAATAGAGCGACTTTTAAACTTGCCGCGAATTCCGGGAATTGAACAAAAAGTGCAGGGATTTTCGCACCCTTCTGAAATTTTTAAATAAGCGTAGTGCCTTGGGGTGGTTAAAGCGCGTTCGCCGAGGAGCTCGCGTTTAAGGTCAAGCCGGTTCAGCAGTTTTTTTAAAATTTCGACCATATCGCGATTGCCGTAGAAACCGTCCACTTCTGGAATTTCTTTTACCAGCTCGGTTTGATAACGCTGCGAAAGGCAGCCCGTGACAAAAACCTTTTCGCAGTCGCCTCTTTTCTTCAACTCAACGGCTTGCAAAATTGCATCGATAGATTCCTCTTTGGCGCCTTGAATAAATCCACAAGTGTTTAGGATGATGGTTTCGGCCTCCAACGGATTCTCGACAATTTCAATGTCTTCACCTTTTAAGCCGCCGAGCAAAATCTCGGAATCAACTATATTTTTTGGACAGCCCAAAGTTGTCAAATTTATTTTCATTGAAACAAGGCCTCCACAAAAATTTCTGAGTCAAATGGTTTCAAATCATCCATCGACTCACCAAGCCCAACAAACCGCACCGGCAGATCGAGTTGATTTTGCACGGTCAAAACCATGCCTCCTTTGGCAGTGCCGTCCAGCTTTGTGACAACCAACCCAGTTACCGGAACGGCTTCCTTAAACTGCTTGGCCTGAGCAAGTGCATTCTGACCGGTGGAAGCGTCCAGAACCAACAATACTTCATGCGGCGCGGTTTCCATCGCTTTTCCTAACACCCGATTAATCTTTTTTAGCTCTTCCATCAAATTGACTTTTGTATGAAGACGACCGGCAGTATCAACAATCAGAACGTCTACGTCCCTGGCAATAGCGGCTTTCAAAGCATCGAATGCAACCGCTGCGGGATCGCCTCCCGTCTGAGTGCGCACGACGTCTACACCTGCCCGCTTCGCCCAAATCTCCAACTGTTCCGAAGCAGCCGCCCGAAAGGTGTCGGCGGCCGCTAATAATACTTTTTGGCCGCTGTCATGAAATATTTTGGCCAGTTTGCCAATCGTTGTGGTCTTGCCGGTTCCGTTCACCCCAACTACCATGACAACAAATGGCTTTATCGTTGGGTTAAAAAAGTCAGTCGCTGCCGCACCGTTTTCACTTCCGGCAGTTTTAGTCAAATGTTTAGTCAGCTCACTCTTTAGAAAAGCAGTCAGCTCTTCAGGCTCATTAAATCCTTCCCTATTTACATAATTTTGCAACTGCTCAATCACACTTAATGAAGTTTCGACGCCAAGGTCAGCGCCAATCAGTACTTCTTCGATTTGCTCTAAAAGTTCATCATCAACAGTGTATTTGTTTTTAACCAGCTTGGTGATCTCACCGAACAATCCTTCTCTGGTTTTTGCTAAGCCCTGTTTGAATTTTTCGAAAATAGATGCCATCTTTAACTTTGTTTAGCGGCTCCAACCATGCTTTTAAACTTCCCAAAATAAACTATCGAAGAAATAAAAAGTAAAACGACGTTGGTCCAAAGAAATATTTCTTTAAGAATAGGAACATCAAGTGTATAAATTATCATCAAAGTACCAAGCATGAATGCTGTCACTTTTCCAATCCTCTGTGACTCGATAACAATTTTTTGTTTAGAGATCACAAATAATCCCAGTAACAAAATCGCGATGTCCCTGGTTAGAACTAAAACCAGGAACCAAATTGGCAAATCACGCAGGTTAATTAACATTAAAGCA
Organism: candidate division KSB1 bacterium; assembly: GCA_022562085.1. Lineage (NCBI taxonomy): Bacteria > Pseudomonadati > Candidatus Zhuqueibacterota bacterium. Next base: position 7,058 of record JADFPY010000108.1, read on the forward strand.
ATGACTGCAATCGTAACTTTATCCGCGACTGGATCCAAAATTCGTCCAAAGTCGGATTGCTGATTTAATTTCCGCGCTAATTTTCCGTCAAGGGTATCTGTAAGCGCTGCGAATAACATCAGAAAAACTGCCCAATAACTTCCTGCCGTGGTATCCAATTTCAAGAAATAATAGATCGGCAGAATCAACACAACTCTTAGGAGACTTAATTGGTTGGAAAAATAAAATATCTTTCGAAAGTTCAATTTATTTGCCTGCTGCTTTCACCTTTTTATAAATACTTTAATCACATCTAAAATTAAAGATGGGTGTCGAAATAAGGCGGTTTTGAAAATGTTCGCCAGTGTCCGTTTCTCGGATGGGAGACTTAAAATCGTATCTGCACTTTTGTTCAAATCCTCGTCGGTCAATTTGTAGACGGCTTGTTTAATTTTGTAAGTGCGCTCATGATTTTTTCCCTGTGCGTGGTGCCAATCGCGGGCATATTGGGCTAATCGATTCTCACTAATATCATCCTCTTCAATCGCCTCAGCTGCAACACCCCCAGCGATTTTTCCTGCAATCATTGCAGTCGCAATTCCACCACCTGAAATTGGATTAACTTGATGAGCTGCATCACCGACAAGCATGAGGCCGTCAGTCACGATTTTTTTTAAAGTTGTTGCACAAGGAACACCTCCAACAACGGTGTAAAGCACTGCTGCGTTTGGAAAATGTCGATCGATAAATTCCTTCAAATATTTTTTAGCGGATTTAAAGCGCCCATATTCACCTGAAATGCCCAAACCAACATTGGCCACTCGATCATTTTTTGGGAAAACCCAGAGATAGCCGCCGGGCGCCACGTCTTTCCCTAAATAAAAGTAAATATATTTCGGATCAACTTTAATGTTGGAAAGAGTCATTTGCAAACAGCTTTCCATATCCTTTATTTTGATGTTCGTCCTTAAGCCGGCCCAACGACCGACACGTGACTCGACTCCATCCGCGCCAATCACCACTTTAGCACGAATGTCATGGTACTCGCCCATATGCTGAACTCGCACCCCTTGTACTGTGCCGTTCGGTTTAATTAAATCATAAACATAAGCCTTGGTCATGACCTCAACGCCGTCCATAGTGGCCATTTGAACCAGGTCATAATCAAAAATTTTTCTGTCCAGCATATAACCACGCTCTCCGCCGGTGTCTATGGCGACTTCCCTTCCATCCGGGGAAACTATGACAAAACCTTCGATTATATTCGAAATCCATCTTGGCTGCGGGTCGACAACAGATTTCAGTCCCTTTTCACCAACTGCTTCAGCGCAACGGACAGGTATCCCCACTTCACGATCTTTTTCAAGTAGAAGAACACGGGCACCATTTTTGGCAGCGTGCTTGGCAGCCCAGGCTCCTCCGGGACCGCCACCTACTACTATACAATCATAGCTATCTCGCATTCCAACTCCTGAAGCTTCTCCATTGGTGCCAAAGTTTCAACCGGACAAATCCAAACACAAAGCATGCAATCGATGCAGGTTGGCTTAATTTCAATTCTTGCTTCATATAAATCAATTGAATCAACAGGGCAGACGGCAACGCAGGCGCCGCAAAAATCGCATTTATCGTTTATAACTTCAATCATTTCAATTAGACGGAAAGATTGGGATAAGTTAAACCAAATCTGATTTTATAGTAAATCTTTGAAAGAAAGTAAATGCCCACCAGAAGAAAAAAATATGCATATTTGAAAGAAAAAGCTGTATTCGAGTAGGTGATAACCCATTTAATGCAGATGGTAAAAGTCAGAAGTAATATCGAATATTTAACAGCCCGCAGGACCTCGGTCATCTTTAGCGTGACACTTGCCCAAATGAAAAACGGTAATGAAAAAAGAGCAGGATAAAATATGAGCTCGTCATTTGAACGATAAGATAAGACTAACGCCACAACCTCAAAAATCAGAGCAAAATACACCGTTGTTTTAACCCCGAATTTGACACCGAAAGTTAGTTTCTGAGTAGAGGCATCGCCTTCAACGTCGGGCAAAGTTGTTAATAAATAAACAGCTGCAACGGAGCAAACATATGGAATCGAATAAATGACCGAATCCTGAGTTAGGGAGCCTTTTATAATCCAACCGCCAAAAAATATTAAAAACGCACCAAGCCCATTGGCGACTAAGCCCATAAGCGGGCGATCTTTGAATTTAAAAGGTTCAAAACTATAAAGCCAACCAGTCAGGATCAAAATACCAAGAAAGAGAACCCCCATTTTGATCGAAAAAATAAAGGCAAAGATAACAGCAATTGCAATCAGCGCTGCTGACTCGATGAATGCGGCTTTTGGTGTTAAATGACCGTGGGCGATTAAAAAAAGTTTTTGGTTTTTGTCATCCGTTTTTCGATCCATAATCTGATTTAAAATGAACACCGCTCCCATGAGCAGTGTCAGGAAAAGGCCGACCCAAATAAATTCAATCCCGTTGGTACCCAAAAATTGGTGATTAGTAGCTGAATTGGTTGCCGCCATGCCGTATTTACTCTGAACAAAAAAGCCGGCTAAAAATACTGTCCAAACCGGGTAAAAGAGAGTCGGTCTTAAAACAAAGAAGTAATCGAGTAGCTTAAATAGTTGCTTCATAAGGTTACTTTCTTAATTCGAATTATTTTCATCTTCAAGTTGCAGCTTGGTCATACCGTCTTCTGGTTTCAAGGGATAGTTCCCGGTGAAGCAGGCTGTACAGAAGCCACTTTTGCCGTTTGACACTGCGCTGATCATTCCTTCAAGTGAAAGGTATCCAAGGCTGTCAATGCCCAAGAATTTTCGAATTTTTTCGATGGTTTTGTCCGACGCCACAAGCTCCTGTTTGGTCGGGAAATCCATGCCGTAATAGCACGGAGCAATAATAGGCGGCGATGAAACCCGGACGTGGACTTCTTTGGCACCGGCTTTTCTTAGCATTTTCGCTAACTGTTTTAGCGTTGTACCGCGAACAATTGAATCATCGACCAAAACGACTCTTCTGTCTTTCAAAACACCTTCAACCGGATTAAACTTTACCCGAACCTTGAAATCTCTGACCGATTGCTCGGGGTGAATAAACGTCCGGCCGACATAGTGATTCCGAATCAAACCGATCTCGAACTTGATGCCCGAGCCGCTGGCATATCCGAGTGCAGCCGTGTTCGACGAGTCGGGAACAGAAATGACAATGTCGGCAGCAACGGGATGTTCAAGGGCAAGCTTTTTGCCTAACTTACGTCGCGCTTTATCCACATTTTCATCAAAAATTCTGCTATCCGGGCGGGAAAAATATACGTATTCGAATATACAGGCTTTTCGATCCGCCTTTTCTTTGAGCCAATACGAACTAACGCCGTCTTTATCTAAAACCACGATTTCACCGGGGTCAATTTCCCGAACGTATTGCGCTCCAATCAAATCAAGGGCGCACGATTCCGAAGCGATGATGTAGGTCTTTCCTTTCTTGCCTAAACAAAGCGGCCGCCAGCCGCGAGGATCCCGCAAACCGATGACTTTATTATTTGAGGCCAGAACAATGGAATAAGCTCCCTTTATTTTCGCGAATGCCGCCTGCATTTTGCCGACAATATCAGTGGCTTTCGCACGTGCCATGAGGTGGAGTACCACTTCAGTATCTGACGAGGTTTGAAAAATGGACCCTTTCTCTACCAACTCATTTCTAACTTGTCTAGAGTTAACAAAATTGCCATTGTGGGAAATAGCAATCGGACTTTCCTTGAAATTCACCATAAAAGGCTGGGCATTTGTCAGCATATTCGAGCCGGTGGTGGAGTAGCGGTTGTGGCCAATCGCCAATCTCCCTTTTAGCTCTTTTAAGGTTTTAATATCAGAAAAAGAATCGTTTACCAAACCCATACCGACATGACGAAACATATTTTTACCATCGCTGGAAACGATTCCGGAGCTTTCTTGCCCACGATGCTGGAGTGCATAGAGGCATTGATATGCATAAACAGCAGCGTCTTTATGTCCGTAAACACCAACGATACCGCAGTTCGATTTAGGTTTGTCTAAGTCGTTGCTCATCTTAAGTTTAATTCTGCAAAAAAATTACTTATTTTTTAATCTGTTAGATTCTTTAATCAGTTGGCAACTTCTAATATGTTAAGCAAACGCATTCGGATTTAATAACAAGTAAATAAGCAGCCCGGTGATTGCAATCGGAGCAAAAAACCGAATGAAAAAACCGAAAGTTTTAGCCTGCTTAAAGTCCGGATTTCCTTCTCTGATCTCGGAATTGGCGTTGGCCGTGCCCCATTTCCAGCCCACAAATACGGCTACGCCAAGCGAACCGATAATGAGCGAATATTGCCCAAAAAGCAGATTCATCAAATCCAGGAATCCATAGTTCCTGCCTTCAATGGTCATCAGGTTTGTCAGCCAATCAACTGCTCCGAGGCTAAGCGCTGCGGGAAGTCCGGCGATAAATGCCCCTATTCCGGAGACCCAAACAGCCTTTTTTCGGGACCATTTTCTCTCATCGATAAAGTACGCGGCCGGTACTTCGACAATTGAAATCAGCGAAGTGACCGCTGCGATTCCCAGCAAGACAAAAAAACCGGTGCCAAAAAGCTGGCCTAAAAATATCTTATTGAAAATATTGGGAAGCACAATGAAGATCAACCCGGCGCCAATCGTCGGCTCTAAATTCATAGCAAAAAGCGCGGGAAAAATCGCGAGACCGGCTAAAAGAGCGATGAGCGTATCCAAAGAAGCAATCCAAGTGGCAGACGAAACAATATTTTCTTTTTTGGCTAAATAACTTCCATAAGTTATCATTGTGCCCATTCCCAAGCTCAAAGAGAAGAAAGCCTGCCCCACCGCTGCCAGAACACCTCTTCCGGTCAGTTCATCCCATTTCGGTTGCATTAAAAACGCCAAGCCTTTTTCCGCGCCCGGCAATGTTACCGAACGGATGACCAACAAAACCAATATTCCCAAAAGAATCGGCATTAAAATTTTTGACCAGCGTTCGATTCCAGCCCTGACCCCTCCGAACAAGATCAGCATTGTTATCGCCATAAAGGCCGCATGAAAACCAATGGTCGCAACGGGATTTGAAACGAAATTAAGAAACTCTTGTGTAATTTGATCCGAATCAAGTGTAGAAAAAACGCCGGTCGCAGTTTTGACAATATAACCCAACGTCCAACCTGCCACCACACTATAAAATGAAGAAATCCCCCATCCCGTAAGTACGCCAAGAAGGCCTAAATATTTCCACTTGCTGCCCGGAGCCAGGGTATTGTACATCCCTACCGGATTTTTTTGGGTATGGCGCCCCAAGGCTAATTCCGCGATCATGACTGAAAGACAAACTAAAACGATACTTGCCAAATAAATGGCAATAAAGGCTGCCCCGCCGTTTTGCCCGGCGACGGCCGGAAACCGCCAAATGTTACCCAGGCCAATCGCCGAAACCGCCCCTTCCAAAATAA
>JADFPY010000109.1 GCA_022562085.1 candidate division KSB1 bacterium
GACGTTGGCATCAGCGCCGCCGAGTTTGCCATTGCTTCTATGGGCGCTCTGGTCGAAGTCACCACCGAGGACAGTTACCGGCTGGTCTCCTCGCTGCCGCGAGTGCATATTGCTTTCGTGAAAGTTTCACAAATTATCGGGCCTTTGGACGACGCTGCCCCGAGACTCCGCAACATTTACCATCGCCACAAAAGCAATTGTAACATCACATTTATTTCAGGGCCGAGCCGCACCGCGGATATTGAGATGAAATTGTTCTTAGGGGTACACGGGCCGCAGGAGTCGCATGTGATTGTTTGTGAGTGGTAAAATTTTATAGAACGACGGCGTCCCGCCGAGCGATCGGGGGCCCCGGCGGAAGGCCATCAGGAAATTCACAAAAACTTTTTTGTCAGACCCATGACCGAACTCGAGCAAAAAATTTCCCAAACCCTCCAAGACGATCGCCAACGAAATGCTCTCTTGAATGCGGTCAATCGCGGCCGGGATTCGAGAGCGAACGCCCTTGCTGAGATTCCCGGCGGAGATTCGTTTCGGGAAGAAGTCCAGGCAATCAAACAGCGCTGCATTAAAAACCTGCCGAAACTCCTGAAACAGTTCACCGAAAATGCCGAACAGCGGGGCGCGACAGTTTATTTTGCTAAAACAGGAGAAGATGCCTGCAATTATGTTCTGAATTTAGCAAAACAAAAGAATGCTAAACTCATCACCAAATCCAAATCTTTAACTACAGAAGAAATAGAACTAAACCACCCTCTGGAAGCTGCCGGCATCGAAGTGGTTGAAACCGATCTCGGTGAGCGGATTATTCAAATGGCAGGGGAGTTGCCGTATCATTTGGTCTTTCCGGCGGTTCACAAGACAATAGAGCAAGTAGCGCAGCTCTTCAGCGAGGCCACGGGTGAAAAAGTCAAAAGCAATTTAAAAGATATTATGGCGTTGATGCGCCGCTCTTTACGTCCGGATTTCTTAAACGCCGACATCGGAATTACCGGGGCGAATGTTGCCATTGCTGAAACAGGGTCGCTGTTAATCGAAACAAACGAGGGCAACGGCCGGCTGGTGAGCGCCATCCCGCCCGTGCATGTCTGTGTCATGGGCCTCGAGAAAATTGTCGAAACGATCGAGGAGGCTTTAAAAATGATCTTCGCACATCCGGTGAGCGCGACGGGCCAGCTCCTGACAACGTATGTTTCATTCTTCGCCGGACGCTCGCCTTTGGCCGGACAGGAAAACCGGGAATTCCATATCGTGATTCTGGACAACGGCAGAATGCAAATGCGCTCGGACAAATGGTTTGAAGAAGCGCTGCACTGCATTCGCTGCGGCGCATGCATGAATATCTGTCCGACTTACGGGGTTTTGGGCGGTCATGTTTTCGGGCATATTTATCCGGGCCCAATCGGCATTCCCTGGACTGCGCAGGTGCATGGCCTGGACCATGCGGCTAAGTTTAGCGACCTTTGCATTTCATGCGGATTGTGCAAAGAGATTTGTCCGGCCGACATCGATATGCCGATGATGATTTCAAGAGTTAAGAATCAAACGCTCGAAAATAATCCTCAGCCGCTGGCCAACAAAATGTTTATGGCCAGTGAAATATTAGCTAAGTTGGCTTGTGCAACTGCTCCAATCTCAAATTGGGTTTTGCGAAGTCCCATTGGCAAAGTGCTAAACGAGAAACTGTTAGGGATTGATAGGCAAAGAACCTTACCCAAATTTAAGCGCAGAACCTTTAAAAAACGCTTCAAACCAAGCAGTCAAAAAGAATCCGAAAGCAAAGGCAACGTCGCTTTCTTTGTGGATTATTTTGCAAACTACATTTCGCCGGAACTCGCTATTTCTGCAACCGACTTTTTAGAAAAAGCTCAAATCAAAATTGAGCTTCCACGCCAAAAGACCAGCGGTTACCCCTACATTTCTTATGGCGAATTGGAGAAAGCAAAAAAGACCGCAGAATTTAATGTCGCACAATTCCTTCCTTATATAAAGGAAGACTTTGCCCTGGTTACAATCGAACCAACTGCAGCGTATGCATTTAAACAGGTCTACCCCAAGCTATTGGATAATTCGGAAGATTCAATGTTGGTCGCCGAAAAAACTTTCGAGTTTTTTGAGTATCTCGCCAAATTGATAGAAGAAGGCAAATTACTTTTGCCGCCGCAAATCAAAGAGACCCGAGCCTTTGGCATTCATATTCCTTGTCACCAGCGGGCAGGAAGTTCCGGAAACCCGACATTGAAAATATTGCAATCTGTGGGCTTCAATGTTCAAATAGTTGAAACAGGCACCTGCTGCGGTATGGCCGGGACTTTCGGTTTGAAACAAGGGCCTTTGGGATATGACTTGTCGACTACAGTGGGCCAACCCCTTTTCGATCTTTTCAAAGAGGCCGAGGTCGACGCCATCATTACTGAAAGCAGCGTTTGCAAAATGCAGTTGGAAGACGGAACCGGACTTAAAGTGGTGCATCCGCTGGAACTAATTACAACAATCTGAAGTTTTTAAAAACGAGAAAAATTCATTTATTATTGACTTCGAAACGGATTTTTGTTACTTTTGAAGTTGAAGTGACGAATATTAAATTTTTAGGAGGAAATATGCGAAAGATTACAACCGGAGTAATTTTGATCTGTATGTTGGTCGGATCATCCCTTCTGTTTGCAGGCGGTGGCCCGAATGTAAGCGGCGCGAAGCTTTATATTAAACAGAATGATCTTGAGAAAGCAATAGGCGTGCTCATGAAGGAAATCGAAAATGTCAGTACTAAGAAAGGTTCTGGTAGTCTCAACGAGGATGCCTGGTATTTGCTGGGATATATCTATGCCCGACAGGGAGAGTATGAAAAGATGATGGCGGCCTTCGATAAGGCCGTGGAGTTAAAACCGAAATTCAAAGAGAAAGGCGTAAAAATCAGCAAAGACAGCGGCTCCGAATTTCACTCCCAATTCGGAACTGAAATGATTTTGAAAATTGTCTGGGGCAAGGTATTCAACGAAGGTGTTAAGTATTTTAATGATGCTTTGAATGCATCCGATGAATCTGTTTTGAAAGGCCATGATCTTAAATTAGGTATGTCAGCCAATGTTTTTCGTGAAATAATTGAATCTAATAAACACTGGGAAGCCATAAACGTCGAGGGCGGAAATATTTTACGAGGAGCAGCAGGCCTTGATGCTGAAAAAGATTTTAAAGTTATTAATGAGGCAGGAATCTTCGCCATTGCTGACAAAATAGATAATGCAGGAGATAAAATAAATTTAGAGGGATACTGGCCTTATTATGCTTACGTGAAAGATGGCTTAGTTCTTGATGTATTTTATATAAGAAGTAGTAGTGTCATAGAATCTGGCTTGGAATATTTACACATGCTCGTCGGCACACAGGAGGGATTGTTTGAACAAGCAGCGGAAACTTTTAAAGCAGCCGGAACCATCGCTCCTGATAGTGTTCTTGCTTTCCAGAATATGGCGTCAGCCTATATGAACATGAACAAATACGAAGAAAGTATTGAGCCCCTCAAAATGGCTTTAAAGCATAACCCCAACGATAATGCTCTTAAAACCATGCTCGCCCAGGTATATTCTACAATCGGCGAGGATAGTTTAGCCATGCCAATATTGGAGGAACTTTGGGCGGCGAGCGTTCATACTCCAGATGTGGCAGATTATCTTGCCAGAGGTTATATCAGGGCCGATGATATGGAAGCTGCGAAAAATGTTTATGAGAAGGCGGTAGAAGTTAGCCCGGACAATTTCAACTTTCGCTACAATTACGGCACCATTCTTCTCGAAAACAAGGAACACGATAAAGCGATTGAGCAGTTACTAAAGGCCGGCGAGATCGATCCGGAATCGGCAGATATTAATTACAACCTTGGTGCTGCCTATTTAAATAGAGGCGTGGCTACGCGGGAAGCTCTCCCGGAAGATTCCGAGGACAAATCATACATTGAAGACTTCAAACTGGCCCTTCCTTATTTAGAGAAATCAATTAAAACGAATCCCGATGATTCAATTACCTGGTTTACCTTGGGAAGAATTGCCGGCCAATTGAACAAAATTGCTCTGTCCGGCTATGCTTTTGCTAAAGGCGAACCAACTGAAAGCGCTCTGGATAACAAAGTAATTGTCGGTATGGGGAGCCCTTCTTTGAAAATGATTCTGGGCGAGCCGAATCAGATCAATTCCCTTGAATCCGAGCAGTTTGAAACTGTCAAAGAATGGGTTTATAAAACAAGGAGCGGTGCTAAAGGTAAAGTAGCAATCCCGGAACCAATAAGTGTGTATGTCGTCGGCGAACGAGTCGATGCATTGTTGATCATAAAATAAAGCCGCCATTTCAATTTTAGCACTTAAGAGAAGAGTCACTTCAGGCTCTTCTCTTTCTTTTTAGGGGAGAATGTGCTCAGGTGGCTTTCCATTTTTAAAAATTATCTGCAATTCTTCTAGCCTATTTTAATAAATTACTTTGGACTTCAATAATCAAGCTCAGAATCCAAACGAAAATTTTCGCGAGTTTTACGATTCGGTTGGCCGGCTTTACCCTGAAGAGAAATTGGTTTTTAAGACCCTGCGGGGGGTGATTCGCCGTCAGTTTATTCTTTCTCATCTTCAGAAATTCAAAGGCGTGCTGCTGGATTTAGGCTGCAACCGCGGCTACTATATTTCAGAATACCTGAATGGCAAGGCAATTGGCGTAGATATCTCCTACCCTGTTTTGCAAGAAGCAAAAAGCCGCCTTCCTGAGATAAGTTTTTTGCAAGGGGACGCTCAACAGCTTGCGTTTCTCAAGCCGAATTCAGTCGATGCGATTTTATGCTCAGAAATGATCGAGCATGTTCCAAATGCGCAAGGAGTCATTTCCGAGTGTTTTAGAATCTTAAAGCCCGGAGGTGATCTTTTGATTACAACGCCCAATTACAAGAAAGAAAAGCCTACCTGGATCAAAATCGGCGAGATGAAATCATACGGCGTGCGGGGCGTCAAAGATGACACGTATTTTCACACTGCATTTCGCCCGGAGGAATTAAAAGAAATGGCTGAATCTGCCGGATTTACAAACGTAGAAACCGGGACCTTTGAAAAAGAAGTCAAATACTCGACTCGAATTCCTGTGGTCCTTTATCACTTGTTGAATATGTTAAATACACATCTTGTCCATAGTGGTAAACTTGAGAGAGCCAATGAAACTATGCTGAACAAGAGCAGTTTGTTTATTTATAGATTTTGCAAAATTATTGGCTTAAATGGATTTTTTGTCAGCCTTGTGAAAGAGGGTGTGCGGTCTTATTTATTTGCGAGGAGGGCAGAATAAAGAATTGATTACCATTAACAATAGCCACGGATTTACACAGATTCGACACGGATAAATGCATTTAGAAAAAAACTAAACCATGACACGCCATTGGAATTGTAGAAATTGTAAGTTTTAATAAAATAAGGGTTGAGGTTAAGAGACGACAAGCGGTACAATAATTTTTTTTTCGTCTTTGATTAAAGGAGAGATTTTATCATGAATAGACTGGCAAAAAATGAGTATCGCGGCGATTTTGTTTCTATCGTTGTTTGCAAAAGGTTGTGTGCCGCCAGGAGCTAAATTGTCGCCAATGCAGAAGCGACAAATTACCACAAGGTTAATCGAAGGCTCATATGAAGATACCTACCGTGCAGCTTTAACGGTTTTTCAAGACCAGGATTATATAATACAAAATACCGATATGCAGGCAGGATTAATCGTTGCTTATGTTGACGGGCTTCAAGCGCGGCTACGGAAACTGCCGGATCCGTGCTAGGAGCTCTTTTTACAGCGAATTCGGGTACGACGACCACGGCCGGCACCGGGTTTGAGCTAAGTTGCATTGCCAGCAAAATCAGTGAAACGAGCACGGAAATGCGTTTGAGTACCCATGAAACGGCGTATGGCAAGTCGGGTTCTACTGTTAATCAAAAAACGAAGCAGATTTATAATTCCAAGATTTTTCAAAATTTCTTTAACCAGGTAATCATCGAAGTCAAAAGAAGGGAGGCGATGAGGTGACAACTATGGGAGTGGGTTTTTGACACTGACGCTCTTACTTCTGCCCTTGCAGATGATGCTTGTGCAAAACAGTCAATCATTCTCGCGGTCCATAGAGAGGGTCTCATCGCAAAAGCTTTTGCAGGCGATGCAATCACAATCCGGATACGATCCCACTGCAACCACCAATGTCGCGCGCTTTCAAGCTGAAGTTCTATTGAGTTTGGCCGGGAAGGCAGTAGAGAACGATCCGGCCCGGACTGTGCTGTTTATCGGCCATAAAGAATGGTTTGACGCTTACCTGGTATTTACAGGCTTAACCAAATCCACTGCACCGGTGTACGCGCGTCTTGCCTACGAGCATAAACAGGATCAACTCATCGATTTCAGCGCAGGCCGGGTGATTGACAGAATCGAGGAGGGCAAGGTGCCCCTCATGGCCATAAATGTCATCGTTGGCTGGCCTCACACTCCTGAATCGCCGTCAAAGTACTCATTCAATGACACACTCTCAACACCAAAGCTGAAGGTAACCAATCACAGGGAGATCACTTATCGGCTGCTGGATTTTGGCGACATGATCGTTTACGACGAGATCAAAGGGCTGAGTGGACGGCCAACATCGGGCCTCCTTGCAATGCTTTTTAAAATTATCGGTGAAGGGCGCGTCGTTCAGTCCAGAATCGCCATCACGCCCGATGGCTTACAAATCACCCGAGCCAGGGCGAAGAAAGGTTTCTTCGGCGTCAGTGCTACTGTAACGGTACAACCAAATGGAGTCACAAAGAAGGGGTTGCCGAAAGACCGCCCGGAGCTGCAAGCTTTTGAAACACTTCTTAAGCGACCTTTGAAAATAAAATATATTCCACTTCGGGCCAAAGTGCTGGCTGAGATGTGGGTAAAAGAATCTAACGGTAAGCTGAGCACACAGGTGCACTTTTATAAGGATCAGAATTATGAATAGATGGCAAAGCATCTTCGTGGTGCTGCCGATGATGTGGGCCACAGCCACCGCGCAGACAGTGGATAAAGAGATAATTAAATGGGGTACATTAGCGACAGAGGCCTCGGATTGGGGACAGGTTTTGAAACAAATGAATGCCGATTTGGTGAAGCAAAGCGGTGGCAAGCTTGTAATACGATTTTACTTTGGCCGCGATGAGCAGGATTTGGTTGCCTTATTGAAGAATAAGCAATGTGACGCTGTGTCTCTAACCACAGTCGGACTGGGGCATATTTTGCCCGCAATTGGTGTCTTCCAACAGCCCATGTTGTTCTCCAAATATGAGGAGTGGGACTATGTGAAGGATAATCTGACCGATGAATTTGCAAACCGATTTGATAAGGTGGGGTGCACATTCCTGGGTTGGGCAGATATAGGTTTTATTTACCTTTTTTCGAAAGAACCGATCAGAACCCAAACGGATCTGCAGAAATCCAAAGTCTGGGCCTGGACCTTGGACCCAATAGCACAGGCCTTTGCGTCTGCAGCAGGACGCGAACCGGTCTTGCTACCCATTGAAAGCGTTTTGACTGCTTTGCGGAATGATGAAATACAAACCGTTTATACCTCTCCGCTGGCATGCATCGTCTATCAATGGCAAACGCAAGTCAAATATTTGACTGACCTTCCACTTACTGTTGGAATAGGCGCGGCCATTATGGATAAAGGGCGGTTTGAGCGCTTAAGCAAAGAACACAGAGATCTTTTACAAAGACTTGCAAAAAAATACCACGAGCAACTCGTCAACAGAATTCGAGAAAGCAATGAGGAGTCGCTCCGAGTTTTGCAAGAACGGGGTCTGAAAATAATCGCTGTCCCGCAAATGGAAAAGAGGAAATGGCGGCAAGTCTTAGTGCGAGTGCAAAACCAGTTCATAGGGCAACTTTATGAGAAAGACTTACTGGATCAAATCAGAAATCTGGTAAAGCAGTACCGTAACAAAAATAATTAACCTGACCAAACTGAATTTTTTACCAACGACAATGACAAAAGCGTTTTTTATTGTTACAACATTCTTTCTAACCATTTGCCGGAGCCAGGTCGCAATTGCCCAGGAATGGACCGTTTATACCACCGCAGATGGACTGGTTGAGAATTCAATTTCAATGATACAGGAAGATACAAAAGGCTATCTCTGGTTTATGTCTGACTTTGATGGCGTCAGCAGATTCGGTGGCGTTCGTTTTCAAAATTTTGACAGTGCAAACGGGCTACCCAGTAATAATATCTATTACACATTCGCTGATCGGGAAGGCAATTTCTGGTTCGCAACTGACCGCGGTGTGAGCAGGCACGACGGCAAGCACTTTAAGAACCTGACTGTCGCTGATGGATTGGCAGGTAACTTCGTGACTTTCATATTGCAAGACCGCGAGAATCATTTATGGTTTGCAACAGACCAGGGTATCAGCGATTACGATGGAACGACATTTATTAACTATACAACTGTCGATGAAATTCAACTGAGCACTGTGACTTTCATGCTGGAAGATCGCCAAAATATTCTCTGGTTTGCCACGACAGATGGAATTTTTAAATATGATGGCAAAGCATTTCAAGTCGTGGCCAATCGCAATGATCTTCCGCCGGTGCATATTATTTTTGAAGACGGACAAGGGAATTTGTGGTTTGGAGCTGAGGATGGCGTTTATCAAAAACGGCGCAATGATTCGGCATTGGCAGGACCGCTCATCCCGACCGATGTTTCTTCTATCGTGGAAGATGCGCTGGGCAATCTGTGGTTTGCTTCGACTTCGCTTGGCGTCATCGAACATGAATTTGATACCAGCCGCTTTATTATGCCACGGGAATTGGCGGACAAAACCGTGTACTCGATGTTAGCAGACACACGAGGAGAGATGTGGTTCGGCACAGATGTGGGGATCACTGGATATAATGGCGAAGCTTTCGAGAATTTTACACAGATCAATGGTAAACAATTCAATTCTGTTCGATGCATCTGGCAGGATAGAGACGGCAATCTATGGTTTGGCACCGAAAACGGTTTGCTCAAGTACCGACTGAATAACCTGTGGCATTATACAGAAAACGACGGTCTCATAAACAATAGTGTGAAAGTGGTAATAGAAGGTACGGATGAAACACTGTGGCTCGGCACGGAAAAGGGTGTTAGTTATTATGACGGTGAAGCATTTCATGATTTTAAATTATTGGGTGAAGACCAAAGCGTTTTGTCTATGCTGCAAGATAGCAAAGGCACCTTATGGATTGGAACCACTGGAACGCTTTATAGGAATTCCAACCCCTTCAGAGAAAACAAGACATTGACTGCTGTTCGATCCATGATTGAAGAAGAGTCTGGGAATTTATGGTTTGCGACAGCGTCCGGAGTTGTTTTTTACGACGGCAGGCTCTTTCGTAGTTTTCCGGTCGAAAATAGCCGGGAAATGCTTCTTGACAGCAAAGGTCGTTTATGGATTGGGACCTGGGATTCCGGTATCTATAAATATGATCACGGCGACAGCCTGACGAACTATACGATGGCAGACGGTCTCGGCAGCAACCATGTCACCTGGATACTGGAGTCCCAAAATGGTGATTTATGGTTTGGATTGAGAAGTGGTATCTCGCCGTCCCCTGGCGCAAGAGTGGCTCGGGGCGGGTTGTGCCGTTTCGACGGCCACAGTTTTGAGAATTTTACCAGGGATGATGGACTCATTAGTGATGTAATAAACGTCGCGCTGGAAGATAATGAAGGATACTTATGGCTTGGAACTGATAATGGTGTGATGAAGTGTGAGAGCCTCATCGTCGACGATTCCTTAAGGGTCGAAACCATAACCAGAGCGAACGGCTTACTGAGCAATTATGTTGCTTCAATTTATTTGGACCGGTCCGGTAATTTTTGGTTTGGTACTGATAAAGGTGTCAGCAAGTTCGATGGAGAAAATTTCCAAAACATTTTATTGGAAGAGGATTTCGGTTTTGGATTTGTTAAAAACATATTCGAAGATAGTGATGGCGCAATATGGCTGACCAGTACAAACAGCGGCGTGATAAAATATACGCCACCGGCAAAGGAAGTCCATCCGCGGATCCTTATTACTCAAATTGAAGCAGATAAGATTTATAGTGACAACTTTGACTCCATTAGAGTTCCTTCCAACAGACGCGTCAGTTTTGAATATACAGCGATCAGCTTTAAAACCAATCCGGAGATAATGCGATTCCAATATATGTTGGAGGGACACGATTCCGGCTGGCGGCCCTCCACTTTTGAAAGGAGAGTCCATTATGAGGACTTGATAGCAAAGAATTACAAATTTAAGGTACGAGCAATCGATGAGGATTTACATTATTCGAGTCCGCCGGCATCCATTGACATCTCGGTTTTTCAGCCGTTCTATTTGACAACACTATTCATGGCGATAATGATCCTAACTGGAATCGTAACAATTGGTGGTACGGGCTATCTGATTGTACAGGTGAGAAGCCAACGAAGGATTGCTGCCAGCTTTCGCGAAAAACTCCAACTGCAAAAGGAGGCGGAGCGGGTACAGGCAGCCAAAATGGAATCCTTAAGCCAGCTGGTCGCCGGTGTGGCGCATGAAATCAATACGCCTATTGGCGCGATTACCGGAAACAATGATATTATCAGCCGCGCAGTTGCAAAAATCAAGGACCATCTCGGCGAGGAACGGAATTCGAAAAACCCCGAAAATGAACATCTGCTCAAAGCATTTGCAATTTTAGAAAACACAAACCAGGCAAGTATACTTGCTTCAGAGCGAATTGCAAAAATAGTTACCAATTTGAGGAGATTTGTGAGGCTCGATGAAGCTGAGCGCCAGACGGCCGATGTCCATGAAGGATTGAATAGTGCAACTGCTTTGCTGGAAGCCGAGCTCGGGGGACGCATCGTTTTCAAAAGAGAGTATGGCGACATCCCTAAAATTTATTGTTCGCCAACCAACTTAAACCAGGCTTTCATGGCCATTCTAAAGAACGCCGTCGATGCCATAAAGGATAACGGAGAAATCAAAATTAAAACCGCGGAACTTGACGAGAATCTTAGAATTGAAATCAGCGATGACGGAACAGGTATTCCTCAGGAAAATATCGCTAGAATTTTCGACCCTGGCTTTACAACAAAAGGTGTGAAAGTCGGTGTTGGACTTGGGTTATCGATATGCTACAAGATTATTGTAGATGAGCATCGGGGCCACATAGACGTTTCCAGCAAACCTGACAAAGGGACGACTTTTACCATTAATTTACCGATCCGTTTTGAAGCCAACAGTAAGGCTTAGGGAGACAAGATATGGGAGTTCGGTGCAAATTCACATTACTTTGTTTTCTGTGGGTATTTAGCATTGGCTGCAGCATGACCAAAATGGCGGCGAACCAAACGACGGCCATTATTATAAAAGCGGCACCCGCATTTGACCGGGAAAGTGATGTGGAGCTGGCAGAACAGGCCATCTTATCGAACCTGAAAATGCTTGAGGGGTTGCTCGAAATCATACCTGATAATCCCGATCTCTTACTCATCACGTCCAGCAGTTTTTCAAGCTATGCTTTTGGATTTGTAGAACAAAGAATAGAAATTGCTGACCATAATTACCAATATGAGGAAAAAGAAAAGTTGGTCGGCCGGGCTGTCGACTTCTACAACAGGGGAAAAAATTATGGCTTGCGATTATTATCCAAATCACAAAAAAAATTCCCACAGCTGCTTGAGGCAGATTTAAAAGACCTTTCATTGGCACTGCAGCAATTGCGCAAAAAAGAAGTCCCGGCTCTGTTCTGGACCGCTTACGCCTGGGGCAGCCTAATTCTTTTACAGCAAAATAGCCCCGCGCGCATAGCTGAGCTGCCCATAGTCGATATGATGATGCAGCGGGTACTGGAATTAGATGAAAATTATTTTTTTGGCGGCCCGCACCTGTTTTATGGTGGATATTTTGGCAGTCGCCCGAAGACACTTGGCGGCGACCCTGAGAAGGCCAGAGAACACATCTTGCGAGCCATTGAGATCACCAAGGGGAAATACCTTATGGCAAAATTCTTGTTTGCGAAATTCTATGCGGCTCCTGCTCAGAACAAAGACATTTTTAAAAGTACCTTGGAGGAGATTCTCGCCGCGCCCGATGATCTTTTCCCGGAGCAGAGGCTCGCCAACAACTTAGCCAAACAAAACGCCGCACGCTGGCTGAAACGCATAGATGAGATTTTTTTTTAACAAACAGGCATCCATGCTAACTAACTGATATCAATTATGGGGGCATTGGCAACGACTCATTTTTTTTGAGAATTAGTTCGAAGGAGGATTAAATGTCTGAAAAAGATTTCAAGTGGCCGACCCTTACGTACGTCTTTTCTGAGACTAAGGCACTTTTACCGCTAAAAGAGAAAATGCTCC
>JADFPY010000110.1 GCA_022562085.1 candidate division KSB1 bacterium
GCAAGTAGCGCAGAATTCACTCGTCTTAAAAAATGGTTTTAACATTTGCCGCTTGTGAACGGTGGGTTTCGCCTTCAGAGCTGTGTCATGTAAAAAAGCACCGATCGTGCCGGTAGCAGCGTTTGCAAATAAATACGGGTCTTCTTGTTCGTCCGCGATATTGTAGTTGCCGTTGCCGGTATTATTATGAATATGGTCGATTGCATGGCAGGAAAGGCAGGTCAATCCGGCTTGTGCTTCCGGGCTGGTGCGATCTACTTTTTGGTTCATTTTTCCGGCAAGCATGAGCGCCGGATCGTGACACCCGCTGCACCACTTGCTCTTCACCATGCCGACTCTGTTTCGAGTTTCAGGAAATTTTTTGATATGTTCTTCGATAAAGGTGTTGGGCACATTTGAATGATTACGGAGATCCTGAACCGTCGCTTCGTAGAAAGGATTATTAAATGAGGCAAAACGATGAGCTGAAGTCGCCCACTGTTCAACAATGTCGGCATGACAGCGCTCACAGGTTTCGGCGCCGATTTTAGTGTTTTTCACAAAACCAAATTTGTCTATTTCAGTTTTAAGCGAATCTTGTATCCCTAAATCTCCACGAGTTATAATTCGGGACGGCAAGTAACCGCCGGTAGTTGTGGTTGCCGCGGACGGGAAAAATGGACTCGCTGGCGGCACAAAGCCGAGGGGGACAAACTTCGAATCCAGAAATTCACTAACCACTCGACTTTTTGCACCCGGGCCTTTATGCAGCCCTGTCTCAAGAGCCAGTTGCGCTTCCTGAGTTCTCACGATGCCACGATTAGTAAAACCATGAAATACCCCCAAAATGACGGTTACTGCAAGCACGGCAATGGAGTATTTGAAAAAGTTTCTCTTAACCGGTTTGGCATAACTGACCAACCGGTGAACAATATATCCTGCTGGAGCAAGAGCCGCACAAGCGACGTGTACCCACCAGGCCCACCGGTTGTCACGGCTTGCAGCCTCTGATAAAATAAATAGGCCGGTGACCAGGAGAATGAGTCCCGCTAAAACATATAAACTTCCAGAAATGATGCTTGAGCGGTGGTGCCGCCGCCAGACTTTTGGTAAGTGTACAATTGCAAATGCGAAGAACAGGGTCACGAGAAGCAATCCAACCCCTGTGTGGGTGAGAATCATCACTTGAAAAAAGTGTGGCAGCGAGGTTTTTCCTGCTGCAAAAAATTGCCAATCGAGCGAGTCTGAGACGCGATTGGTTATGAGATAGAGTGTGTTAGCGAGCATAAATATAGCTAACCCCAGCGCAGTCGCTAAGAGTATTTTCAGTCGCGATGAGAGTATGGAAGGAAGGTCGCGGTTTTCTTTTTTCTTTCTAATTTTCATTACAAACTATTATTAGAGTAGGAATTTAGAGATTAAATATACTAAAGTTTCCCAATAATATCAAAATATTTAGTGAAGCAAAAATTTTTCAAAATGGGCAGGCTTAGATGAATGAATTAAATCGTGATTCGATTGGGAAAACAAATGAGTAGGAGAGCCCGGTTAATCTAAAACAGAAATATTCCCTTTCCAGTCGATAGTTATTTCACGCACTTTTTTAGGTAAATCAGAGTTAGTGACCTTGCCGCCCGGCCAGCGCACCGAAATGCCCACTGGTTTTTCGCGCAGCCCCATAATTTGCACGGCGGAATCTTGAGACCAGTAACCTGAACCGGCATGAATTTCACGTGCAGGTCCGGGACCATTTTTATAAATTATTCGAATGGATGCACCGATTCCGAGAGGGTTTCCTTTCAGGCCAATTAATCGAACCCGCAAGCCGGGTTTGGCGCCCGTGTTCCGATAAAGCTTCGTGGCGCTGCCGTTTTGTGTCACAACAAGATCAACCCGGCCGTCACGATCATAATCTCCAAGCGCAGCGCCCCTTTGCTCGCCATAAACTTTAATACCCGTTTCCTGGCCAGGCATCGATATGAAATTTCCAGTGCCATCCCCTTTTAGCCAGAGACCGCGACCAGCGTCTGAGCGCGGTGTTGCCATGTTTGTACTAAAAAAATTCTGGCTTAAAAAGACGTCGTCGTGACCGTCGCCATCGAAGTCAGAAACGCCAACGTAAAAAGCCGGCGCAAATTGCGCTTCATCCGGCAGGGCTTTGGCCTCGAAATGGTCTCCTTTGTTAATAAAAAGCATGTGAGCAAACGTGTTTGCCTGCAGGTAAGCAGCCAGTTCCAAGCCGGGCCCAATAATCTCTTCTAAAGTGCTGCTTGCAAACTTCGTGTGGGTTGGCGCCCGTGTTTTTACAAGCGGCAATGGTTTAGCAAGATCATTTAAACCGCGCCCGGGCACCCAGGTATTTGATTTTGAGTCCAGGTAAGCTTCAATAATATCCATTATTCCATTGTTATCAAAGTCATCAAAATAGATTCGCATTGGCTGAATCTTCAAAAGACCAAATTTGTCGTTCAGTCCCCAGTTAGTTGCGACAATATCAAGTTTACCGTCTTCATTAAAGTCCCCGGTGGTTAAGCCGTTCCACCAGCCAAAATATTTGCTTAAACCAAGTTCATCGGTTGCATTTCTGAAAATGCCATTCTCATTGAGTAAAACTGTGATAACTCCCCATTCAAGCGAGAGCAAAAGGTCCGGGTCCCCATCCGCATCAATATCGCTGAAGACGGCGCCGGTGACCATACCGATCTTTTCAAGAAGTTTACGATTTTGCTCGTCCGTTGTAAATTTTCCATTTTTGTTTTTGAATAAAAGCGATGAAGCGGCTTCAGGATAACGACCGGGTACGGTTCTCCCGCCAGCAAAGAGGTCCAAGTCACCGTCACCGTCCGTGTCTGCAAGTGCCAGAGGCCCGATGCTGGAGCTGTTGAAAGGTATTTTACTGATCGATTCAACTTGACCATTTTTGAACTCGTATTGCTGAATAAATGAATTAGCGGACTTGCTGTTTTCAAAATTTGAGTGACCAATAATCAGCGACGAGGTACCTTTGCCTTTAGCAAAACCGAGTACTGTTGTTTGGTCATTTAGCGAAATTTTATTTAAAAAAGGTTCTGAACTTTTTTTAAACTCTCCTCCTTGATTTATGAAACAGGAGAGTTGTCCACCTTTTCCGGATGCGATGACCAGATCATCGTCACCATCGCCGTCGAGATCATACCACGCTACTCCGGGTCCTGATTGACTCAAACGATTTGGTAAAAGCGGCTGCCGCTTAAAATCATCATAGACATCTTCGTGATGTATGTGATTGATAAGATGGCTTACATCTTCAAAATAGGGAGATGGAAGGGAGGCTGAGTCGATTGCTGCGTGTGATTTGCCATTTGCCACGACCGTGGGTTCAAAGATCTCATAAATACGGTTTGGTATAACATTCTTTACTTGGCTGATATTTCCATTTCGCCAGGTTACTTCAATTGTGAGGTCATTTTCAGCGCTGCCAGCCGCGAAGACAGCGAGCGGATCAGAGCTGGAAAGATAAGTCCCACCACAGATAACCTCTTTACTCTGCAGAACGGGTCCACCCAGAACCCGAATTTTGGCGCCAACGCCTTGTGAGTTTACTGGGAGCCCTTTAAGGCGTACGGCAACCCGTGGAGCATTTGACTCATTTCGGTAGATTCCCGCTGGTTTATCAAGTCTGTTTGTGGCAATGTCCAAATCGCCATCATTATCAAAGTCTGCAAGTGCCATCCCCCAGGAAACATCGGGTACGGTAAACCCCCACTGCTCACTGACATTTTCGAAAGTTAAATCGCCTTTATTTCGAAAGGCTAAGTTTGGGGTCAAGTAATTTGGGTATAATGTCGCCAGCTTGCGATAATCATACCCAAAATCAGAAAGCCGCTGAACGCGATCATTGGTGTCAGCGTCCTCGAAGTCGTGCAATTGTCCGTTTGTTGCCAGGATGTCTTCATAGCCATCAAGATCAACATCAAGAAAAAGGGTTGACCAGGTCCATTCCGTAGCGTGCACGCCGCTAAACTGACCGATTTCCGCATAAGTGTTGTCACCGCGGTTTAAGAAAAGAGTGTTGCGCTTAATTTGCGGCCTGTCGTCGAATTTTCCGATCACAGCGGGAATTTGCTGGCTGTCAGTGCCCATTTGCTGCATGCGCCTTTGATGATCCTGAGCCAACATATCGATAAGCAAAAAATCCAGATCGCCGTCTCTGTCAATATCGGAAAAATCAACTGCCATTGTAAACTTGCTGGTATGCCGAATTGCAAGTTTGTCTATTGCTTGAAAATGACCCTGACCATCGTTAATCCAAATTCGATCCGGACTCCAGTAGTCATTACAAACATAGATATCGGGGTCTCCATCGTTGTCCATATCCTGGAATCTCACTAAAAGCCCCCAGTCCCTGGGTTCAGAGGAGGGTTTTCCTGTTTCATCTACAAATCTTCCATCGGTGAACGAAACCCGCTTAAAATGCCCGGCGCCATCATTGAGATATAAAAAATCAGGCTCGGGATTTTCTAGTAAGACAGGCCGGTCAGCAATTATCTCGACACGGTAGTGCTCTTTGAATTTTGGTACAACCTGGAATGTTTTACCCACTCTTTTGGTAACACGATGAGGCGCTCTTTCATGGGGTGGATAAAGGTATTCGACGGACTTCTTTTTGAAATTTGTCATGTAAAGATCCAGATCTCCGTCACCGTCGATGTCAGCTAGCGCAATTGAGGTGCTACCTTGATTTGATGTGAGACCCACGGATTCAGTAACTTCTGTAAATTTTCCTTTACCATTATTTAGAAAACACGCATTTGGTCCACCCAGTGCAGTGACCAATAGATCAAGATCACCGTCTCCGTCAATATCTGCAAATGTAGCGCCGTTTGAAAATCGATCCGGACAAGCAACTCCTGCTTCCTCAGTCACATCTTTAAAGTTCCAGTCACCCAGGTTCTTGTATAAAACATTTGGGCCATCCAAACAGGCAAAATAGACATCAACTAAATCATCACCGTCTACATCACCGGTTGCCACTCCGGAGCCGCCCAGTAAAAACCGATTTTCTCCAATTTGTTCCTGGGTGAGGCGGTTGGAAAAAGTGATTTTAGTTTTAGAGGGAGGTAATAAAGTAAAGCCGGGCTTCCCAGCTTTGAGAGGGGGGAGATCAGCCCAGCGATAACCAGCTTCTTCTTGCCACTTGATGGGTTGTTTTGGCCAAAACTGAACTGCGATAAAAATGAATCCCAACAAGCTGGCGGCAATTAAGATTTTCTGAGTGAGAGTTAGGTTTTTGGTGTGATTCATTAAACTAAATACTTCTGCGTCAGCGATTATTCTATAACTAATTTACCATTAAGATCAACAGTGATTTTTTCTGCATTGCGAGGAATTTCTGATTCAGTGATTTTTCCGCCGGGCCAACGCACCAGGATTCCTTTTAGATGCTCACGAACCCCCATGACTTGCACCATCGAATCTTGGGACCAGTAACCGGAACCCAAATGTATTTCCCGCGCCGGACCGAAACCATCCTCATAAACTAACCGAATTGTTGCTCCGACTCCATTTGGATTTCCTTTTGGTCCGGCCAGGCGAATGCGCAAACCTGGTTTTGCGCCAACATTACGATAGAGTTTTGTGGCGGCGCCATTCTGGGATATAGCCAGATCGACCCGGCCGTCGTGATCAAAATCGCTAAGCGCCGCACCACGCTGCTCGCCATATACTTTGATTCCTGAGTGCTGCCCGGGTATCGCTGCCAAATCTCCGCTACCGTCGCCTTTCATCCAGAGTCCCCGGCCTGCATCTGAGCGGGGTGTTTCATGATGTGATGCAAAAAAGTTCTGGCTGATGAAAACATCCTCATGCCCATCACCATCAAAATCCGCAACACCGACATAAAACGCTGGCGCAAATTGTGCCTCGGTTGGCATTTCCACAGCTTCAAAATGGTCGCCGCGATTAAGAAAAACCATGTGAGCCAGGGTGTTTGCTTTGAGTTTTCCGGCTTTGTTCAGCTTGGGCCCGATGATCTCCGGAACACTTGAACGACCATACTTTTTATTATCCGGTATGCGCATGGCAAGATGCGGCATTGCGCGAAGCATGGAAAGAAGGGGTCGCTGCGGAAGGATTGTTTTTTTGTCGAGATAAAAATACGTTTCTACAATATCCAGGGTGCCATTATTATCAAAATCGCTGTAAAAGAGCTGTAGGGGATATCCTTCCTCATAACGATTCTCATACTTGCTGTTCAATCCCCAGTTGGTTGCGATTATATCCAGTTTACCATCTTCATTTAGATCGCCGGTTGTTACGCCGTGCCACCAGCCATGATACCGATCTAAACCCAACTCTTTGGTTATATCTGTGAATCTGCCCTTACTGTTTTGAAATACCTTAACCGGTCCCCACTCAAGAGCAAGAATGAGATCTACATCGCCATCAGAATCAATATCGCTGAAAACAGCTCCGGAGACTAAGCCGACCTTTTGCAAGTTTTGCGTATTCAAAGAATCAACTTTGAAGATGCCGTTTTCATTAAAATATAATCTTGAGGATGCGGGCTCAGGGTAGCGACCCGGGATTGTTCGTCCGCCGATGAAAAGATCCGACCCCAACTACTGCAACGAATGAGCGGTTGCTGGAACATTGGCAGCGCATTGCTCATGCCCGTAAGAATTTTAGGAATGGCAAAAATACGGTATACGGCACGGATGATAGAGGTTTAATATATGTAAAATACGGTGAGCCGGAACGTATGGCAAGGGGAAGTTTGGGAAGCAGACGGGGATCCTTCAAGCGTTGGACTGACTTTTTGATAGAGGCTGAGACTGCTACTGGTGACCCTAGGCGTAACTCCAGGGGGCTCCAAAGAGCCGGAGATCAGCTTTTTTTATTGCGTGAAATTGACCGGTACAACAATTATCCGGACTATGAAATCTGGTTTTATCATTCGTTGAATACGGATGAACCCATTTCTTACATGTTCGGGAATCATGAGGGAATCGGTTTGTATGGTCTTCGAAATGGCGTTGAGGATTTTATCCCAGGCAGAGCTTTTTTGCGTACAAGTTCGAACAAGACCGGGGGGATTTCGCCAGGAGCTGTTTTACAATCGGTCTATTACAGTGAATTAATGCATCTGCGTCCGGATTTTGAAGATAGATATAACGAACTTGAGCGTATCTGGGATACGTTGGCTAGCGGCAAATCTCCTCTAGTTATCAATAGTTCATTTCGCATGAAAAGACAGAACTTTAAGACAGCAGATATATTTAATCCGCTAACCGCTTTTGCTCCACCTGAGAAATCCAGTTTTGACCAAACCATTTCAAAAGTAAAAATGTTAGTCAGCCCATTTAGATTTTTAAATGAGGAGGGTCTTCCTAATATTGCTCTAATTACATTGTCTTATCCTCAAATCAGAATGGATTACATCAAGACGAGTGATGAGAAAAATTTCCCAGATTATTCGGTCACCCATACTGTGATTGCATACGACAGGAACCACAACGAAATTCGCCGCCTGAATGAAGCGCTGCAATCGGGGGATGACAACATATCCACATTCATTTTGCCCCATGAGGATTTACAAAGTGACTTTACGCTTGTGACAGAAGTTTTTAACTCCCTAATCACCAGCAAAGCCGCTCCAGCAGGCGAGTTTGATACACCTCCACAGATAATTGCTCTGGGGAAAACAAATGTGCCAAGCCCGAGTCCGCTCTCCGCCTCCCATGAGTTACTGGAATTAAGTGATTTACTTATCGGAGTATCCAGCCCAGGCAAATTGGAATCCAAAAGCCTGCCCTTCCCGCTCGTTCCCAGTAGTCGAATTTTGGCCACTGATTTATTAAAAATCTATTTTGAAATATACCACCTTTATTTTGATGAAGATGGCGTGGCGCATTACAGCATTGATTTCGAAGTGGCCAGACTTAGGGGCAAAAAGAAGGAAAAAAAAGAAAGTATTTCCTTGTCTTTTAATTTTGACGCCTACCAAAGGATGTCGAAGGAGCAATTCGAGATGGACATATCAAAATTGACTCCAGGCTACTATGAATTATCAGTTCAAGTCACGGATAAAGTGTCAATGCAAAAGCGAGGACGCAAAGCAAGGTTTGAAATTGTTGACGTGGGCAAACATAAGATGTTTTGAAACTGCGTTATATTTGCGGGATGTTCCCTATAATTACCAGTGAATTTATTTGCTATGATAGGGTTTCTTTGCAAGATACAGATTGAGCCGCGATTGAATTTGCTTGGCCAATTCCTGCCGTTCTGAGGACACCGTCATGCCGTGTACCTTACGAGCTAAATCCACTGCTCTTTTGAAATCTCCCGATTCAGCGTAAGCGGCTGCAAGAACATCAAGAGATTCAGGATCCGAATATTTTGTTTTTTCACATGCAGTTTTAGCCAAATTCACCGCTTCGCGAGCGTTTCGCAATGATGGGTCCGGGCCGGTTGCCAGCAACCACGCCAGACGATTCACAATCGGCAAAAAGCCTCTTGTGTTTTTTAATCCCCGGCGAAAAGTTGAAATCGCTGCAGCAGGACGATCAAGTTGCATATGAATGGCACCAAGGTTGAGATAGGCATCTGGAAATTGCGGGTCAAGTCTGAAGCACTTTTCAAACCATACCATAGCTTCCTCCGCGCGACCTGACTTGAAAAGTGCTTCGCCCAGATTGTTATAAGAGATAACGTAATTCGGGGCGAGAGAAATCGCCGTGCGATATTGACTCCCAGCTTCATCGTATCGGCCGAGCTGGCTTAAAAGATCCCCGACATGAATGTGCCCTTCAGGGTCCGGTTTTAATTCCATCGCCTTTCGGAACTGTTCCAGGGCTCCATCGAGTCGGCCTTGCGCCTGAAGCGCGAAGCCGCGATCTCTATACCAAACTGCACTCATTCCTTGCGCCTCCAATTTTTCGTAAACCGGATCGACCAGTCGTAAGTCTTGCGGCAAGTGCCGTGCTGTTTGTACCTCTTTAGCAGCTTCCTCTGTGCGGTGAAGTCGCCGTAGCACATCAGCCAGCATTCCGTGAGCTTCTCGATGTTCCGGTTTGAGTTCCACCGCTTTATTCAGAAATTCCAGGCTTGCCTGTAACTTGGCTTCTGAAAATGCTATTTTTGCCAGGCCAAGGTAGGCATGAGAGGAGGTTGAATCAAGGCTGATTGCGCGACGAAAAGTTTGAGAAGCATTTTCCAGGCGGCCGGCGTTAAGAAGTGCCTGCCCGTACCGCACATGCAGCGGGGGATAATGTCGGTTTAATTGATTGCTTTTTTCAAAAAAATCAAGAGCCCCCGGGGAGCGTATTTCGTTTAGAACGATTGCACAGAAATAGAACCAGCGAAATTCATTTGGATTTAGAGCTATGCCCTGTTTATAACAAGGAATGGCGTCTTGTTTAAAATCGTGCACGTCGAGTATCATTCCCAACTTTCCCCAGGAGTCGGGGGAACCGGGATTTTTTTTTACGGCTACGCGGCGCTTTCGTATTTCTTCCGCAACTTGATCCTCTACTCCAGTCAGGTCTGGATCCGGAAGTACCGCTAACAACGAACGGGGCAAATATACAGTTTTGTAAAGTACGAAACCTGCAATAGTGACACCAATAATTGATATTATGACTATTAGATATATCGGGAATTTTCGATCGACTGTTTCCCCTGCCTTTTCATTTTGAGAGACTTGTTTCATTTCCCTAGTCTGCGGCCTTGGCCTTTCTTGAGAGTAATTATTTGGTTGGCCTTTACACCTGCAAAAATTTCGGTGGTTCCGCCCGGCCATTCAACTTCGAGTCGGTCGACCGAAGTGTCCTCACCCAGACCAAAATGGGCCCTGTGGTCGTTATTGGAAAGAAAACTGTAGCCGGGAGAAATTAGCCGGCTGAGCTGTCTGCCGGAGACCAGCACGGAAACCCTGGCCCCGATGGCGTCTCTTTGTAAAACGGGATCAAGTGCGCGAACGATCAGCCAGTTGCCTTTCCTCTTTAAATCATTGAGAAATAGACGTGCAACGCCACCTTCGTTTGCGAGCAATAAATCAATATCTCCATCATTGTCGACATCGCCAAAAGCCAAGCCGCGACTATTTTCTATTAGCCGACAAAATTCCGATTCGTTTTTATCAAGCCAACGGAATTTTCCGTCGCCTTCATTTTCAAATAAGAGATTCGGCTCTGCATAATAGTCCCAATAGCCGGAGTTATTTGCTTTCAACAGCCTGGCTCTACTAACCCTACCATTGGCAACAGCCAGGTCCAGGTCACCGTCGTGGTCAAAATCAAATAATCCGGTTCCAAAGCCAGTGTAGGGAAGACTCGCGCCCACCAATCCTGCGGGCGAGCTGTCATCTTGAAAACCGTAATCTCCAAGAAACCGGTACAAAGTGTTACTTTCGGTTCTGAGGTGAGTGATAAACAAATCTATGTCGTTATCGTTGTCGATATCTCCTAACGCGATTCCCATGCCTGCTTCTGCGCGCCCCATAGCGTTTAGCGCTGCTCCCAGCAACAGCGCCTGGTCCTTAAATGTGCCGTCTTTTTGATTGAGCCACAAGTGGTTTGCCTCTCCATCATTTGAGACATAGATATCTGGAAAAAGATCCCCGTTAAAATCCGCGCTTACTACGCCCAAACCTTTTGAAGAGCCTTGAGCAATTCCGCATTTGATGGAGATATCAGAAAATGTTCCATCGCCGTTATTGTGATAGAGAACGTCGGGCACCCCGAAGAAACCGCCCGGACCGCAGTAATCTCGGCGCCCCGATCTGTCCATACAATTCTCCGGGGAGTCATAAGCGACGTAGTTGGTAACATATAAATCTAAAAAGCCGTCTAAATTATAATCAAAAAAAACCACAGAACATCCCCAGTGCGGATTGTCAATTCCCGCCTGTAGGGTAATCTCTGCGAAGGTGCCATCACCGTTGTTGTGATAGAGCGCGTCAGGGCCATAATTTGTAACATACACGTCGACGTGACCATCATTGTCAATATCACCGACAGCCACGCCCATGCCGTAGCCTCTATCCCCAAGGCCGGATGTTTCCGTGACATCCAAAAACGTTCCATTAGATTCCTGTCTAAACAGCCGGTTTCTTAAAGGAAGATCAGTGGCGCTGCTTTTGCCATGCTGTGCACCATTCACCAGGTAAATATCTAGATCGCCGTCGTTGTCATAATCGGTAAAAGCACATCCGGAGCCAATACTCTCCGGCATGAAATAGCTGCTATCTACACCGGGATCATGTATAAAATTCAAATTGACTTGTTCTGTCACGTCAGTAAATAAGTTATCCAAATTTGTATCTTTGTTGCTGTCAGCAGCGCCGCATCCATTTAAAATGAAAAACGAGGTCAGCGCAAATTGAAATCCCGGTCTGATCATAAATACCATTAAGCGTTTTCATTGAAAACTTTTGCGTGTCAATATACAACATTCAATTTGAATTAGCCAAAGATTTTATTAGCTGATAGATTCAACGGGTCAATACTCAAATAATTTTGAATCTCAAAAAAGCTTTGTTCCTCATTCAATGGACACAGGATTTGAGCCGGATGTCGACTTTGTGAAAATAAAAAAACGTCTTTGCGAGAAGCCCTTCGACAGGCTCAGGATAAACTCTGCGACGAAGCAATCTGCTGATTCCAGGTAAAAGGAGATTGCTTCGCTGGAAACCGCTCGCAAAGACAGGGTAGAGATATCTGTTTCCAACATAAAAAAAACTCCCGACCTAACCAAAGGCCGGGAGTTTTTATTTTTAGCTAGATTGTAATTCTATCTGGAGTATGTGAACCGTGCCAAAGCCAACCTGCCAATTTGCGGAGCGCCGATGAATTCACGATGCTTGTTGTCCAGAACATTTTGTACCGTGAAGTCCAGGCGCAGACCAGAGGCCGCCCGGCTGAAATCGAAGCCTGCGCCGACATCGAGTAAGAAATAATTCTCCAGACCGCCAATGTCTCTGAAATTTGTAATAGGCAAGCCGCCAATATAGGGACCGGAAGCAACCGGATATGCTTTGGTGTAACGGCCGGAGGCATTGAAAGTAAAGCCTTTGGGAATGCTGTAACTGAACCCGCCTTTGACCTTGAATTTTGTTGCGTTCAAAGCTTGAAATAAACCGGAGTCTGTTTCACCCAACTCTGTATCGTCAAAAAAGTCGTCACTGACATAAGATGCATTCCTAAAAAAGCTCAAGCGACTACTTGCTAAGAAGTGTAGCGAGACATCAATTCCCCAAAAATCGATATCGCCAAAGTTACGGTAGGCACCAGTTATTTCGCCTGGAACTGGATCTTGGTCTGTTTGTACTACTCCAACCCCCAAATCTTCCAAGCCCTGTTGTTGTGCTAGTCCTGTTATTAATGCAGCGACAATTTGTGAAT
>JADFPY010000111.1 GCA_022562085.1 candidate division KSB1 bacterium
TTGCTAACGCATTTAGAAATTATTACAGGTGGAGTGGGGGATATTGGCTTGGCCATGCACCTGAAAGTTATATGCAGGTAGAAATTGCACGTGCCTTATCAAAAATATGTCCTTTCGTAACTCTCGAAGACACTGTGCGAGATATACTCACTCATTCTAGCGCAGAAAAAAGAGGCTACCAACCTCGAGGAAATGCTTCTGGTCGTGTTGACATTATCGTTTGGTGGAAAAATGGAACTCCCAGAGTCTTAATAGAAATAAAAAAGGGTTGGGGAAGTGACATCATAAATTCAGACGCTAAAAGACTACGCCAGTTATCAAGTCGAGGTGGTTCTCCACAACATGGAATAATAATTGTTTATACAGATGCAAAAAAAGAGGAAACAATACATAAGAGATTCAAAAATATTGAGATTAGCAGTTCTACTAAAATTGTAGATTGGCTTTGCCCTAAGAAAAAAATAGAAGATGGAGAAATTTGGTACTGGGGCACCGCCTGTTTTTTGGTAACACCATAAAATAACCGAATCAATGTCAAATCGAGGAGAGAAAACATGAATGCTGCTCACAAATTCCTTTTAATCTGCTTTGTTCCACTAATTTCTCAGTCGATTCTTGCCCAGGACACCACCCGCTTCACACCAAAAATCGGCTACCAGGCATTTAAAGTTCGCGAACCGGTTCTGACGCTTAAGCCGGGCGATGTTCTGATCAGCGAAACTTTGATGGGTGGATATTACACAGAAGAAGGCGGTGCCTGGCCGGGAGAAGTCGGGCCGATTTATATCGAAGGAGCGACACCCAAAGATCAATTGGTAGTGAAAATTATCAAAGTGCAGCCAAACCGGGAATACGGACCGGCGCGAATCAGACCCGGTTTCGGCGGCCTGGCTGCTGATGTCCGGGTGCGAATGTTGAATCCCGACATTCCATCGGAGCGTTTTCTCTGGCGGCTGGATCGCGGGAGGAACATTGCCAGTTTGGATTTACCGAGAAGCAAGTTAGGAAAAATTGAAGTGCCGATGGCGCCAATGCTGGGTCGGGTTGCGGTCGCGCCAAAAGGTGAGGAATCATTCCCCGGTCTCTGGCCCGGCGATTTTGGCGGCAATATGGACGCGCCTGAAATTAAAGAAGGCGCAACGGTCTATTTGCCAATTTTTCATGAAGGGGCGCTGTTTTATTTTGGCGATGGTCATGCACTTCAAGGCGAAGGCGAAATCGCCGGCACCGGCCTCGAGGCCACCATGGATGTCATCCTGCAATTTGATCTCATCAAAGATAAACCGATCGATTGGCCGCGAATTGAGAACGATGAGTTTATCATGGTAGCGGCCAGTGCACGACCTTTAATCGATGCCTTTCGTTTGGCGCATATCGAGTTGATTGAGTGGCTTGAAGAGGATTACGGCTTCGACCGCTGGGAGGCGTATCAAGTGCTTACGCAAGTTGCCGAATCAACTGTGGCCAATATTGTGGATCCGCAGTATACGGTAGTTGCAAAATTTCCAAAGAAGTATTTGCCTAAATAAATATAGTGTCAAAAATGTAGGGGCGTAAAATTTTACGCCCCTACCGAACGAATTTTTTTGAGGAGGAATAATTTATGAAATTCAATTTTTTAATTCTGCTTGTGGCCGGCTTGTTATTCCAGCAATCTTCTGCACAAGAACAACCGCACGTTTTCCGGGGCGCAAAGCTCTATACCATTTCCGGCGAACCGATTGAAAATGGTGTTCTGGTTATTCAAAACGGAAAAATCGTCTCAGTCGGTCTCGCAGATAATATTCAGGTACCCGCAGATGCAACCGAGCACGATGTCACCGGGAAAGTCATTATGCCGGGGCTTGTCGACACGCATTCGCACATTGGCGGTGTTCAAGGCGGCGATCGATCTGCTACGCTGCACCCCGATGTCCGGGCAATGGATGCCATCGATGTTCGCAGCGATTCGTTTAAACGGGCGCGGGCCGGTGGCGTAACCACGGCCAACATCATGCCCGGCTCCGGCTATTTGATGAGCGGCCAGACGGTTTATGTTAAACTTAGAAAAGGTCAAAAAATCGACGATTTACTCTACTGTAAAGATCCTTTAAATGATGTCTGCGGCGGCATGAAAATGGCGAACGGGACAAATTCCCTTGGAGAAAAGCCGCGTTCCGGTACGCGTGCCAAATCAGCTGCAATGGTGCGTGAGATCTATGTCAAAGCGCAGGGGTATCAAAAGAAACTCAAGGCTGCTAACGGCGATCCTGAAAAGATGCCCGAGCGAGACCTGCAAATGGAAGCGTTGATGCAGGTGCTCGACGGCAAACGAATTGTTCAGCATCACACGCATCGTCATGATGACATCATGACCGTGATTCGACTGTCGCAGGAGTTCGGTTTTCGGGTAGTGATTCAGCACGGCAGCGAGGCCTGGAAAGTCGCAGATGAAATCGCAAAGGCCGGCATTCCTTGTTCCATCATCATGATCGATTCTCCGGGTGGTAAATTAGAGGCTGTTGATTTGCGTTACGAGACCGGCGCAATCCTGGAAAAAGCAGGCGTCGATGTTGCGTTTCACACCGACGACGGTATTACAGATTCCCGCCTCCTTTTGCGTTCACCGGCGCTGGCAGTGCGTGCGGGTATGTCGCGAGCGAAGGCTCTGGAATCAGTCACCCTGGCAGCAGCTCGAATGCTCGATTTGGCTGATCGTGTGGGTTCTCTTGAGAAGGGCAAAGATGCCGATTTCATCGTCCTGTCCGGCGATCCGCTAAGCGTGTATACACACATTGAGGAGACCTGGGTGGAAGGCGTTAAATTATTTGACCGCTCAAACCCGGATGACCGAAAATATTCAGTCGGCGGTTACGAAGTATTTCGTCAGAACGTTGTTGCGCACGAAGCCGAAGGAGGCATGGAATGAGTTTTAAAAAGTTTAAAAGAATTGTAGGGAACGCATATATGCCTTCCCTACTGATAGTCTTAATCATTGCAACTCCGATTTGGAGTCAGAAAATCGCGGTCAAGGGTGAGACTGTCTATACCATGGCCGGCGATCCGATTCAAAACGGGGTGGTTCTTATCAAAAACGGAAAAATTGAACGCGTTGGCCCGGCGTCCCGTCTGAATATTGGTAGTGACTACAAAATTCTTTCCAACAAAATCGTCACTCCCGGTCTAATAGATGCCCACACCGTCGTGGGGCTTGCGGGCTATTATAACCAAAAGCACGACCAGGATCAGCTTGAAAAATCCGATCCGATTCAAGCCGAACTTCGTGCCATCGATGCTTTTAACGCTCGCGAGAAACTGGTGGAATGGGTGCGCAATTTCGGCGTGACCACCATTCATACCGGGCATGGACCGGGTGCACTCATCAGCGGGCAAACCATGATCGTGAAAACAAACGGCAAAACCGTAAATGACGCTTTGATCAAACCAACCGCAATGGTTGCTTTCAGTCTTGGCCCAAATGTGGGCCGGAATTTCAAATCTCCGGGCACCCGCTCTAAAGGCGTCGCCATGATCCGCACCGCCCTGTTGAAAGCGCAAAATTATGTTAAGAAAATGCAGAATAAAAAAGAGGATAAAAGGCCGGACCGGGATTTGAAAATGGAGGTACTTGCTCAAATTCTCAGCAAAGAACTTCCGGTTCTGTTTACAGCACAAAAGGCAACCGAGATAATGAGCGCCCTGCGGCTTGCAGAAGAATTCGGCATCAAAATCATCCTGGACGGCGCCGCCGAATCCTATCTTTTGCTCGATGAAATCAAGGCTGCCAAGGTGCCGGTAATTTTACACCCAACAATGGTGCGCAATCGCGGTGAAACGCAAAATGCCTCCTATGAAACCGCAGCAAAATTGCAGCAAGCCGGGATTCAATTCGCTTTGCAAAGCGGCTATGAAAGCTACGTACCCAAGACGCGCGTGATTTTATACGAAGCGGCCATTGCGGCCGCCAATGGGCTGGCCTTTGAAGATGCACTCGCAACCATCACCATCAACGCGGCTCAGATCCTGGGAATCGACAAGCGTGTCGGCTCACTGGAAAAAGGCAAAGACGCCGACGTCCTACTTTTCGATGGCGATCCCTTTGAATATACCAGTCATGTTTGCACCGTAATTATCGATGGAAAAGTTGTCAGCGATGAATGCCGGTGATTTTTGATAGATTCATCTCGAAATTTATAGGGGCGATTCGGCGAATCGCCCCTACGTGTTTTAGCCGGGGCTATTAAATTCTTGCACTTTGAACAAATCTTTTTTATTTATCAGTTGTGTAAATAAGTGCTGTGTTAAAAAAATTTCAGGAGAAATTTATGCCACAAACCATGGTCGAAAAAATTGCACAGAAATTTGCTGTCGGTTTAGAGAAAGGGCACGAAGTTCACGCAGGCGATTACATTTCAATTCGACCCGCGTATGTTATGACCCATGATAATTCCGGTGCAGTGATACCGAAATTTCGCAGTATTGGCGCCACGAAAATAGCAAACCGCCGCCAGGTAGTTTTTACCCTCGACCACGATATTCAGAACAAGAGCGAAAAAAATTTGGAGAAATACGCAAACATCGAAGCGTTTGCCCGCGAGCATGGCATCGATTTTTATCCGGCCGGCCGCGGCATCGGGCATCAGGTGATGGTCGAAGAAGGGTACGCCTGGCCGGGTACCATGGCGGTTGCATCGGACAGCCACTCAAATATGTATGGCGGCATCGGCTGTTTAGGGACGCCGGTGGTGCGAACGGACGCCGCTGCAATTTGGGCCACCGGCAGAACCTGGTGGCAGGTTCCGCCAATCGCGAAAGTCGAGCTTAATAGACAGCTCAAACCAGGCGTAACCGGCAAAGACGTCATCATCACTTTGTGCGGATTTTTTAACCAGGATGAAGTGCTCAACCACATTGTCGAATTTGCCGGCGATGGCGTCAAACACCTTTCTTTGGATGAGCGGCTTACTATCGCAAACATGACCACAGAGTGGGGCGCTTTGGCCGGAGTTTTCCCGGTTGACGAGGTGACCCTTAACTGGCTTCACCAACGGGCAGAATTTGTCGCAAAACGCGGATACGCCGGCGTTCCATCCGACGCCGACAGTGATGTAAACCATCCCCGTCTTAATGAATCCCGAATTGCTGAGCTGGAAGCTCAGTTAAACAACCTAAAAGCAGACGAGGATGCTTTTTATGCCAAAGAGCTGGTTCTGGACCTGGGTTCGATTCAGCCTCATATTTCCGGTCCAAATACCGTCAAAGACATGACTTCAATTACGGAGATGCAAAAGCGGCAAGTGAAGATTAATAAAGCTTACCTGATCTCTTGTGTCAACAGTCGGCTTGAAGATCTCGCAGAAGCCGCTGCCGTAGTTCGCGGAAAAAAAATCGCGGAACATGTGGAGTTTTATGTTGCTGCGGCTTCCAGTGAAGTCCAGGCCGAAAGCGAAAAACGCGGCGACTGGCAGGCGTTGAAGGATGCGGGCGCCAGCGAATTACCGCCCGGGTGTGGACCCTGCATAGGGCTTGGCGCAGGAACCCTCGAAGATGGTGAGGTCGGCATTTCTGCAACCAACCGCAATTTCAAAGGCCGAATGGGGTCCAGAAACGCTGAAGCATACTTGGCTTCTCCTGCTGTGGTCGCGGCCTCAGCTTTAGCTGGATATATCGATTTTCCGGGGGATTGGCAAGCGGCAGAAACCGTTGGCAAAATTAAGGTTAACCAAAAGCCAGAAAAGGCGAACGGCGGCGTCAAAATTTTGGACGGATTTCCGGAGTCAATTAGCGGAGAACTACTTTTCTGTCACCAGGACAACCTCAACACTGACGGCATTTACCCGGGAAAATACACCTACATCGACGAGTTTACCCCGGAACAGCAGGCGGAAGTCGTGATGGAAAACTATGATCCGGAATTTAAAAAGCTGGTTAAAAAGGGCGACATTCTTGTCGGCGGATTCAATTTTGGCAGTGGCAGTTCTCGCGAACAGGCAGCTACTTGCTTAAAATATCGCGGCATCGCTTTAGTGATCGCCGGTTCCTTCAGCGAAACTTATAAACGCAATGCTTTGAACAACGGTTTTTTAACCATCGAAGTGCCCGAGCTGGTCAATGACTTAAAAGCCAAATTCGGTACTGATAAGCTTACCCTTCGCAGTGGCATTCATGCAACAATCGACTTCCTGAAAGCGGTGTTAAATGCGGATGATAAAGAGTATGCAATCAGCCCCCTTGGCACGGCCGCGCAGGAATTGGTTTTGGTTGGTGGGTTGGAGAACTGGGTTAAGAGGAATCTTGCTTAAACCATATGACCAAACTCGGATTTTGAGCTTGGGAGCACAAAAAAACCACCTTTAATCAAGTGGAGTACCAAGCTGTAGGTGGGGAATGGTAAATTCGAAAATTGGGAGCACCGTTTAAGGAATGTTTGCGCTCCATAAAACGAAACTTCATTAACGCCCTTGTTTTATACATCTAAAAGTACCTCAAGTCAAAATTATATTGACTTAAATTCCTGATTTATCTAACCTGCATTATACTAGTAATATTATAAACTGCCAGGGTTGCGGAAACCGCTTCGCTAATTTCCGCAACCATCTATTGGCAAAAGTACTAAAACAAGATTCCATAGAGGGTCAATGTGCTGCTCGTAGGAAATGACATCGTTGATTTAAACAAAGCCGGCTACCCCGATAAACACAAAAACAGCCGGTTTGTAACACGGGTTTTCTCGGAGCAGGAGCAAACCGCCATCTTCAATTCCGCA
Organism: candidate division KSB1 bacterium; assembly: GCA_022562085.1. Classification (NCBI taxonomy): domain Bacteria; kingdom Pseudomonadati; species Candidatus Zhuqueibacterota bacterium. The sequence goes on from JADFPY010000111.1 coordinate 6,746, forward strand.
AATCAGGATTTAACTCTTTGGATGATTTGGGCCGCCAAAGAAACGGCCTTTAAACTTATTTCTAAAATATCCGGGCCACCGGTTTTTTCACACAAAAAATTTCAGACAGTTTTACAACTTTTTAAAAACCTGGATGGAATCTCAGTAGAAGCAGCGGCGCAAGTCACTTATGCAAAACAAATCTTTGATCTGAAAATCTTCGCAAACATTGAATGTGTGCATGCGGTCGGTTCTGTACAGCGGGATGGGAAGAAATCAGACTATGTCACTTTTTCAAATACTAAATTTGTTGATGCGCAGGAAAGAAAAAAATGGGGTTCTGAAAAGAGGCTTAAAAAGCATTTTACAGAAGTTGAGCTTGCATCTATCGGCTATCCCGAATCGGCGTTAGTACGGTTTTATTGCAAACAGGAAATTGCGTCAAGATTAAAAATAGAACCCGCCCGGCTGCAGATTCTTCGTCCGCAGGACAAAAATAAAAGCCTGCCGCCGTTTTTGCTTTTGGACAATGAGCGAGTCAACATTAATCTTAGCTTATCTCATCATGGAAAATGGCTGGCGTGGATTTATAGCCTGCCCAAATCTACCTCAGCGGATTTGAGGTTGAATGAAATGTCACAGTCTTAGTCTCTTCAATAAATTCGCATTTAAAACTACCGTAACCGAACTTGAGGCCATAGCAATTTCTGCGATTACCGGGTGCAGGAGTCCTGAAACTGCCAGCGGGATGGCTACTACATTGTAGAAGAAGGCCCAGAAAAGATTTTGTTTGATTTTACGAAACGTGGCTCTGGAAAGCTTAATTGCTGAAGCCACGCTTTTTAAATCCCCACGAACCAGCGTGATATCAGCCGACTCGATTGCAATATCCGTTCCGGTTCCAACTGCGATTCCAACATCAGCCTGGGTTAAAGCCGGAGCATCGTTAATGCCGTCTCCGATCATGGCGACCTTTCCCAATTCTCTTTGCAGCCGCTGAATTTCTGCTACTTTTTCATGAGGTAAAACTTCCGCCAACACGTGCGTTATTTGTAATTTCTTTGCAATCGCTGCTGCCGTTTCACGATTGTCCCCGGTTAAGATGGCTACTCGATAGCCCATTTTCTTAATTTTTGCAATCGCTTCTGCGGCCCCCTCTTTGATCTCATCTGCGACTGCCACTGCGCCGACAACTTCACCGTTGACTGCGGTCAGCATTGTTGTCTTTGCCTCAGCTTCGAGTGCCGTGATTTTATTTTCACTTAAATTAGTATTGACATTAAAATCGTTTAAAAGCGCACGCGTCCCGACCAGGACGTTCTTCCCCGCGATTTTGCCGACGACTCCTTTTCCGGTGATAGCTTGAAAGTCCGTTACTTCTGAAAGCTGAATTTTTTCTACTCGTGCTTTCGCGACAACCGCCCGGCCTATAGGATGCTCAGACGCGGATTCCAAACTTGCTGTGAAACGAATTACCTCCTCCTTTGAAAAACCGTTGAGAGGTATCACATCTGTAACCGAAGGCTCACCTTTGGTTAACGTACCGGTTTTGTCGAACACGATTGTCTTGACATCTTTTAAATTTTGAATCGCCGCGCCGTCTCGAATTAAGATGCCGTTTTCAGCGCCCAGGCCGCTGCCGACCATTAAAGCAGTCGGAGTTGCCAGGCCCAAAGCACAAGGGCAGGCAATAACCAAAACCGCGACAAACGCAAAAATAGCCAGGGTCAACGGGCTGAGGTTTGGATTCACCCAGGGCAAGAAAGTTTGAGCCCATTGCGGAATGGCTTTCATAAAATCCGGGAAAATCAACCAGGCGGCAAAGGTCAGCAAAGCGAGTGCGATGATAATCGGTACAAAAACGCCGGTCATCCGGTCGGCAAATTCCTGAATGGGCACTTTACTGCTTTGCACGTCTTCGACCATTTGGACCATCCGGGCAAGGAAGGTGTCTTTGCCGATTTTCGTGGCCTCAATTTTAATACGACCCTGCTGGTTGATTGTCGCCCCAATGACTTCATCGCCAGGCTTTTTGTGGGCCGGCATCGATTCACCGGTTGCCATGGATTCATCGACGTCGCTTTCTCCCTCGACGATTTTGCCGTCAGTAGGAATTTTCTCGCCCGGTTTAACGACCATAATATCGCCAACCTGAACTGAAGAAACCGGCATTTCAACTTCCTGGCCATCCTCCAAAACGCGTGCAGTTTTAGCGCCTAATCGCAAAAGTTTCTTGATCGCCTCCGAAGCCCGGCCCTTGGCTTTGGTTTCAATATAGCGGCCGGTGAGGTGGAAGGCCATGATCATGGCGGAAATTCCGGCAAAGGTGCTGATCGGCATGAAAAATGAGAGCGGCCCGGTAATAATAGAGGCGGTCGTTCCCATCGCGATGAGCACGTCCATGTTGGCGTTTTTGTGTATCGCTGCGATTATTGCTGAGCGAAAAGTTGGCCAGCCGGGCCAGAGCAGCACCGGCAGCGCCAAGAGGAGCATGCCTAATTTATAAACGAAACTATTCGGCCAGGCTGAACCGGTGATAATTTTAACTAACATCCAAACCATCAACGGAACAGTAAAAGCCCAGGCGATTTTCATTCTGCTTTTTGCCTGGCGTACTTTTTCCAAATCATCCTGGCCCCCCGGCTCGGAGGTTTTATCTTTGACCGCGTAGCCGGCTTTTTTGACTGCCTCAATTAAGCTTGCTTCTCCAACCGCAGCCGGATTAAATTCCACGATGGCTTTTTCAGTCGCCAGGTTGACTTTGGCTTCTTCAACTCCATCAGTGCCCTTCAAACTTTTTTCGACCGCTTGCACGCACGATGCGCAATGCATGCCTGCAATTTGGAGAGTGACTTTTTCTGTCGCGGAGTTATTCATATTTTTAGGAGGCCTTAACATTTTTAGGTTTTGGTTCAGATGAGATTTTTGCTTTCCGTTTTGAAGCGATGTTAAATAGAATGATGCCCCCGATGGTTATAAATGCGATACTTATAATTTGTGCTGCGGTTAAACCCAACAGAACTTTTGGCGTCGTCCTGAAAAGTTCGGTGAGAATTCTACCGGTGCCGACCAAGATCAAATATAAAGCCATTTTGAAGCCGGTCGGTAATTCTTTTTTTCGAATACTCCAAAGAAATATGAAACTGCCGAAGAGCCAGATCATGTCATAAATTGGCGTTGGATGAACCAGCTCATTAGTTGGAATGATGCCCTTTGGGAATGACATGGCCCAGGGCAAGTCGGTTGGCGGGCCATAGTCGCCGTCGCCGGAGAGCAGGCAGCCTATGCGGCCAAATGTTTGACCGAGAGCATTCAAAGGCGCCATCAAATCAAAGACAAACGGAAAGCTAATTTTCTTCACTCGCAAATATAGAAAAACGGATAAAATAGCACCGATGAGACCGCCGTACCAGACCAGGCCGGCGCCCGTAAAAAGATAATCACCGGGATTTGCCAGGAACCCATCCCATCTTTCAGCAATAAAATAGATCCGTGCTCCGACAAATCCGCCAATCATGGTAGCAATGATAACCCCGTTCGCCAAATCGGGATCGTATTTGAATCGAGCAAACTCTTTTCTAAGCAAAAGAGTGGGGATCAAAAATCCCAGCATGGCCATCACCCCAAAACTGTTGATAGTGAGCGGCCCGATTTTAAAAAGTTCAGGTATCATGTTTTCCTTTTCTTTCTCAAAAATAAATTATTTACGACAAATGACTGTGATAAATCTATAACATCTTCCCTCGGCCTTCTATTCTAAAAACTTTTTCAACTTGCCCGTTCCGGATACCGTGCATCTCGTCAAACATATTCACGACCACACAGGCATGGTTGGGGATAATTCTGACTTTCTCACCGATTTCAAACTTGAAATCAGTTTCAATCACCCCGTGTTCTTCTGAAAGTTTATTGATGCTTACGCCCTTTTCGGGAATGAAACCGAAGCCGCCATTTTGGCCGGCCCTGCCCCGGGGATCTGAAGTCAGGGCTTTTTTGCCGGCATCTATAACGACGCGGTTGGCGGCTGGCGTGCTGGTAACCGTTGCTAATACAGATAACGCACAATCTTCCGGAGAGCAGGCGAAAAGCTCAATTTGAGTTAAATCAAAAAAAACATAAGTCCCGGGCCTGATCTCCGTGACACCTTCGACTGCGCCGCAATACTGTACGGTCGGTGTTGAGCCTGTGCTGACGGTTTCTATTGAAACGCCATTTTCTCGAAGCAGGTCTGCAGTTTGTACCATCACGGTTCCTTCTTGAATCCCGACTTCTTCAATGCCCTCTTTGGAAGTTTCATTATAAGAATGACCGCCGTGGGTCATTAATCCGCGCAATTTGAGGCGGTTGCAATCCGCAATTTTTTTGGCAAGCTCAAGTGCAGGATCGCCGGGAAGGACTCCCGCTCTATTTTGTCCGCAGTTGATTTCAATCACAACTTCAAGCGTTTGCTCAGCTTGCTCTAAGGCCTGGTTCAGATTTTTTGCTCCAAATTCGCTGTCAACTGCAACGCACAGCCTCACTTTATTCGCAAGCTCAATAAGGCGTTTATATTTTTGCGCGCCAATGATTTCATTGGCGATCAGAATATCATTTAGTCCTCCGGCAGCCATAATCTCGGCTTCACTGATTTTTGCACAGGTAATTCCGACTGCTCCGGCTGTGAGCTGCATTTGTGCAATTTCCGGACATTTATGGGTCTTCGTGTGGGGTCGCAAATCAATCCCCTGCTGCCTGGCAAAATCAGCCATTTGGGAAATGTTTCGTTCCATGCGGTCTAAATCAATCAGCAATGCCGGTGTATCTAGTTCTTGAAACTGCATATTTAGAATAGCCTTTTCTACTTGCGCCCGCATATTATAAGAAACTTAAGTTGTCCAAGCAAGGAATATCTTCAAGCGTTTATAGTACCGGATTGACTCATAAAAAAGGTAACCGAAACAATTTGCGAATTATGTTCTCATTGCATAAATTGAGGTAGTTACAGACAAATGCAATCTCAGCGTAATATGATCTCCATCGAAACGAAAAGGGAGAAGCCCTTCGGCTGCGTTCAGGGACAGGCTCCGAGGGAGAGCGACCCAGGCCTACCCGCGCTCCTCGCTAATCGCTTTTTGCTCATCGAATTTCTGCGGTGCGACATTGTAAAAAGTACTCCAATTTATGCAACGAGGCACTAATCTGGTTCCAATTTTACGCGTTTAGGTACAATTGCGGTTAATTAAAGTCTAATAAATAACAAGAATCTGAGTTTGCGCAGGTTTAATTTGTTCAGAATTGAGCGCCGAAACAAAGGAATTTTTGCATGAAGACAGTTTCAGATTTTAGTTCTCTTTCCACGCTAAAGAATAAGACAATGGAGCTGCGAAAAGTTCCACGTTGGTACGCTATTTATACTCGCTCCCGGTATGAGAAAAAAGTTTCAATGGAACTTGAGGAACGCGGTTTGGAGCATTTCTTACCTTTGGTTCCTCAGCTTCGCTACTGGAAGGATCGAAAAAAAATTGTAAATATGCCGATTTTCCCTGGTTATGTCTTTGTTAATATAAAACTTTCAGAAAAGATTCGTGTCCTGCG
>JADFPY010000112.1 GCA_022562085.1 candidate division KSB1 bacterium
ATCCTTAATTTGATTAGTGTGTCTTTTTAATACCGCTCCGGCTCCTCGTCCCGTGGGATAAGTACCTCTTGTTTAACAAAAATTTTACCTCCCCTGACTATCCAACGGGGCGAGGGATCCTGCGCGGGCTTCGTGCGCCTCCGTCCCGATTTCATTATTATAAAAAAATTTAAGGAAAGTCGGGGCGGGGTCGCACTTCGCTGAATTTGGTTGCAAAACCGTAGGGGACAGGCATGCCTGTCCCCTACAGAGCTTGAAGCTCATTGGCCGGAAATCTTTATTCAGCATCTCTATGTTTTTTTCTGTGGCAATTCAATTCTGTGGCCAAAGTTTTTACCTTAAAAATCTCAGAAAATTTTTTAATAACTTTTTCCCTTGAGCTGTTAAAATGGACTCCGGGTGAAATTGTACCCCAAAAAGCGGGTAAGACCTGTGTTGTATACCCATGATTACCCCGTCATCGGTATTCGCGGTTACTTGTAAATCAGCCGGGAGCGTCTCTTTTTCCACTTGCAATGAATGGTAGCGAGTAGCGGTTAATGGGTTAATCAAATTTTGAAAGAGACCCTTACCTGTGTGATAAATTTGGGATGTTTTTCCGTGCATGAGTTTTGGGGATGCGACAATTTTTCCGCCAAAAGCCAGTCCAATGGCTTGATGACCTAAACAAACGCCAAGGATGGGTATTTTCCTGGCGAACCGGGTAATCAGTTCTAATATAATTCCTGCCTGTTCAGGCCTTCCCGGTCCCGGAGAGATAATGATTCCCTTTGGGTTAAGTTTTTCTATTTCTGTTAATGTGATTTTATCGTTTCGATGCACCCGTAAATCCGCGCCCAACTCTCCGAGATATTGAACCAGGTTAAATGTAAATGAATCATAATTATCGATAACCAAAATCATTGTAATCCTCGTTCCGCAAATTCGATTGCGGTTTTCAGTGCAGACGCTTTGTTCAGGGTTTCATGATATTCCCGCTCAGGTATTGAGTCAGCTACTATCCCCGCCCCGGCCTGGAAATAAGCTTGATCGCCTTTTACAACGATTGTCCTGATGGCAATGCATGTATCAAGATTACCGGAGAAATCTAAATACCCGAGAGCGCCGGCGTAAACTCCCCGTGCAGATGGCTCCAACTCGCTGATGATTTCCATGGCGCGAACCTTGGGAGCCCCGGACACAGTTCCGGCCGGAAAGCAAGCTTTCAGGGCGTCAACTGCCGTGAGTCCAGGTTTCAATTTACCCTGAATGTTGGAAACCAAATGCATGACGTGGGAATACTTTTCGATCCCTTTAAATTCAGTGACTTTTACGGAGCCGTACTCGCTCACCCGCCCGACGTCATTTCGACCCAGGTCAACCAACATGACGTGCTCGGCATTTTCTTTTTCATCGCTGCTCAATTCTTTGCTGTAACGCAAATCCTCCATTTCGTTTTTACCGCGAGGCCGTGTCCCGGCAATAGGTCGAACCTCTACCATCTGGTCTTCGACTCTTACCAAAAGCTCAGGCGAGGAACCGATGATAGAGAAGTCATCCATTTTTAAATAGTATAAATACGGTGAGGGGTTGATCACCCTGAGAGCCCGGTAGATGGTGAACGGGTCGACGGTAATTTGTTTTTGAAACTTCTGGGAGAGCACTACTTGAAAAATATCCCCGGCCTCGATATATTTTTTAGCTCTAATTACGGCCTTTTCAAATTCTTCCCGGGTCAAATTGCAGGAAATATCCGATGGAGTGGTGGTTGGCTCTATGGTAATTTCTAAATTACTATTCAGGATGTTTTTGATGGAATTGATTTTTTCAATTGCATTCTGGTAGATGCGCTGCAATGCCCAATCTTTTTCTCTGTCCAGGAAAACATTGGTGATGATATAAATTTGATGGGTTAGGTGGTCAAAAACCAGGACGGTGTCAAATAGCATGAAAATCGCATCAGGGACGTCGATTTCCCGTTCCCTGTTTAAAGGAATTTCTTCAATGAGCTGAATGGTTTCGTACCCTAAATAACCAACTGCGCCGCCGGTAAACCGTGGCAGCCCGGGCGGGTGAACCGTTTGATATTTTTGCAGCAGATGTTTTAGATAATCGTAAATATCACCTTCAAAGAAGGTCCTTTTATCGGCTTTTTCTAATTCAATGCGGTTTTCAGAATATTTAACGGTACAAAACGGGTTGCAGCCAAGAAAAGAATACCTGGCGGTTTTTTCGCCGCCCTCAACGCTTTCAAGTAAAAAAGCTTTGTCCGTTATCTTCTGAAGTTTCAGAAACGCTGAGACCGGAGTCAATAAATCTGCGAAATAGGTGGCATAAACAGGAATTACATTCCCATGGGCAACCAAATTCTCAAATTCTGTAAATTTCAACACTTTCATTTTGAAACCGCCCTAAAATAAAAAACCCACTATATAATCTCTTATATAGTGGGTTGGAAAAACTCTTCTATTTGCTTAAATTGCTATGTCTGGCATTTTAAACATATCCTTCCCACTAAGGTGGAATACCACCAATACCAACTTTGCCAAGTGTAAGTTGTGGAAAGAATATTATTCATTGAATCAAATTAGTTGCTTTAATAAGTGGCGAGAATGTAACAAAATGCTTTTTGAATGTCAAGCTTTTTTTGATAAGGATTGGATTTCCCTCTTTTTGGGGTCAACGGCGGGTAACCCGGTGACGCCTATATTTCCCTTGAAAGTCACAGGTTAAATAAATACTTTGGAATGCTGCAAGTATCAGGATGTCTAATAAAGGATAAGATAGATGGCCGATGAAATTGTTGTATTGATCACGACTGGTTCAACTGAGGAGGCACAAAAACTCGGAAAAGAGTTGGTTCAAGCAAAATTGGCTGCGTGTGTAAATGTGATCCCGGAGATCATTTCGATTTTTAATTGGCATGACGAAGTGTGCGAGGAAGGAGAAGTGCTGATGATTGTGAAAACCTCAGGGGAGAAATTTTCAGCATTGGAAAAAAAAATAAAAGAAGAACATAGTTACGAGGTGCCGGAGATCATTGCCTTGCCGATTGTAGCGGGGTCAAAGGAATATTTAAATTGGATTCAGAAAGAGACACAAACTTAATACTCAGCTTTCAGAAACTTTGTTTTAAAGAAAGACAGAAATTTAGGAATTTAGTATACACAATAAATATATTTTTGACAGCATGGAATTGATTATCACTGGCAGCGGCACAGCAGCGTTGCAACCGCACCGGGGTCCTTCAGGTTATGTTCTGAAAACCGGCAATCAAATTTTTCTACTTGATGGTGGAACTGGAACATTATTGAAATGCCTTGAAGCAGGGGTATCCTATAAAGACATCGACAAGATTTTCTACACCCATCTTCATCCGGATCACACCATCGATTTAATCCCATTTTTGTTTTCAACCAGGCATACACCCGGGTTTGCACGCGAAAAAAAATTGGAACTACATGGCCCTGTAGGTTTTAAGGATTTTTTTAACGGCCTGGTTGGTTTATACGGAAAAGCATTAGTTGAAGGTGACTATGAAATTGAAGTTGTTGAAATGGCTGAAAGTAACCTTTCTTTTGAACGACTAAAAATAACAACTAAGTTAATGAAACATTCCGAGGGTGCAATCGGTTACAGGTTTGAATTGAATGACAAAATATTTGTTTATTCCGGAGATACGGACTTTTGCGAAGGTATCATCGAGTTAGCTCAAGACGCCGATGTTTTACTTCTGGAATGTTCTTTTCCGGATGATATGAAAGTTAAGGGCCATTTAACTCCGACCGAAGCCGGAAAAATTGCCAGCAGGGCAGAGGTTGATAGATTAATCCTGACGCATTTGTACCCTCCCTGCGATGAAGTGGATATTTTGGAGGTCTGTCGCAGAGAATTTGACGGGGAGATTAAGTTGGCTGAAGATTTAATGCGAGTTGAAATTTAGCAAACAAAGTTTTGGATTCGAAAAGACTAAAAACAATTATTGGTTCCATGGTGCTACACTTGCTGATCATTCTGATTTGGGCAAGTGCTTTGAAATGGAATTTGTTTGCTACAAGCCACGAGAGTCCTTTGGACAATGAGCCGCTCGTGTTTGAGCTCCAGGAACAAAACCGCCCAAAACAAGTTGTTGAGGTGCCGGATGATGCGGAAGTTAAAGACCCGCCAAAGGATCCTCAGTTCGCTTCCGATAAAAATGCCCTGGCCCGAAATTCAGAGACCGATCCTAATCTGGATACCGGGGCGCCTTTCGCGAGAGGCGATTTTGATTTTCCGGAATTGCCCACTGAGCAGGGTCCCCTTGGTGAGCCCGGAGTACAAGCTGAGGCGAATAATACACCAGAAGAAATGACCCATTCACAAAATAAAGTGGAGGAAGAAAAAACAACTAACATTGTAGATAACAGGACAAGTGATTTTAATCGTCAATTTTTAACCAGGCCGCAACAGACAATGCAAGCAGGTGTTTCACAAAACATACCAAGAGTAAGATACGATAATCAAAAGTCGCGGGCTCCGGATATGGGTGGCATGTCCTTTAATACATACAATTGGGACTTCGCGCCTTATATGCTTGTTTTAAAGAAGAAAGTGCAGGGGAATATTTTTCCGCCACCTGCTTTTACTCATCTGGGCCTAATTAAAGGCGAAACTTTGTTGAGGTTTAAAATATATCCCAATGGGGAGTTGCGGGATTTGCAGTTATTAGAGTACACCGGGCATGAAACGTTGATGAAAACCAGCATCAGTTCAATTAATATTTCTGCACCGTTTCGAGCTTTACCGGATGATTTTCCTGAACCATTTTTAGAAGTCACGGCAAAGTTTTTCTTCTATATCAGAGGACGTTAATCAAGAAAGGAGTGACCATGGAGCAAGTTTGGCAATTCTTAGTAAGAGGTGGAATCATGATGATTCCGCTGGCGATATGCTCAATTTTAGGACTTGCGATTGTCCTTGAAAAAGCGTTTTTTTTGCGAAGAAAAAAGGTCATCGTACCTGAAATCGTAAACGTTTTAGATAATATTAAAGGCCCGAATGATATTGGATTGGCGCTTTCTATTTGTGAAAAATACGATGGCTCTTTTGCGAATATCATCAAAGTCGGTCTGGAAAACCGCAACCTTCCAAAAGATGAAATAAAAGAAGCCCTAAATGACCAGGGCCGGCAAGAGGTCCATGCCTTGGAACGCGGTTTGGTCATGTTGGAAACCATAGCGGGTATTGCGCCGCTTATGGGACTTCTAGGTACTGTCATCGGCATTTTGGGAGTGTTTAATGTGATTTCAGAATTGGGAGTTGGGCAGGCGGCTGCGCTTTCCGGGGGTATTTCTGAAGCACTGATTACCACCATTACGGGTCTGTCGATTGGTATTCCGGCGGTTGTAGTCTTTAACTTTTTCACCAACAAAGCGGAAAGCCTCATTTTGGAAATTGAGAAGTATTCCTCAGCGCTTTTGAACAAAGTTATTTCTTTTCGCACCAATGAGAAAGTGAAAGGAAAGGTGAAAGCCGATGCAGTTTAAAACTAAACAGAAACGCAAGGTCATGATAAACATCACATCACTGATAGATGTGATGTTTTTGCTGCTCATCTTTTTTATGGTCTCGTCGACGTTTCTCGAGCAGCCGGGAATAAAACTGGAATTGCCGCATGCTCAAAGTGCGGTGGTGATAGAACAGAAAGATCTCACTCTATTTGTCGATAAAGAAGGCAAAATGTTCCTCAATCGTGAAGAGGTTTTCACAGAAAATTTGGGTGAGAAAATAAAAGCGGCTTTGCCGAATATGCAAGACGGTGCGTTAATCCTGAAAGCGGATCAGGATGTTACCCATGGAATTGTGGTTCGGATTATGGACATTGTCAAGCAGAGTGGAGTGAAGAAACTAATAATCGGTACGAAGCTGGATGAGAATTGAGAATCTTTCTCCTTTTGTTCTATGGGTGCTATAATATTTTTTCGATTATCGTTTCTATTTACGTAATATCATTCTTGAACACCTACGTTAACAGTTTTTTTTATACCAAACGGTTTTAGATGGAATGATGAGGGGATGTTACGTGACGATTTTATGTTCTTATATTCAGATACTTCTTTATTTATAAATAAATCCTTGGCCGAGTAATCAGCCCTCTTTTTCACAAACGGTAACTCTGATTATATCTGCGTTGTCAATCCGTTTTTCCCCCAAAAGTTTTTCCCCCATACTTTAAGCAGAAAGATCTTTGAAAGGAGTTGAAATGAAAGCGAAACTTAATTTGACCATTGCTCAGGAATTGATTCCCTTATGCAAAGAATATGCACAATCTCAGGGTCTGTCAGTTTCTCAACTCGTTGAAGAGTTATTACGTGGACTAACAGAAAAAGAAGAAACGGCTTTTTCAAAAAAATGGCGAGGCAAGTTTAAGGCCTCTGGAAAACAAGGACCAAAATATGATAAATTAAGAGAGCGCTTTCTATCATGAATCTTTTGCTTGATACCGATATATTGATCGATGTGGCATTAGATAGAATGCCTTTCGCAGCGGAATCTTCCGCGGTGTTAGATATGGCACAGCAACGTTCCTTTCACGCATTTATTGCGTGGCATTCACTCTCGAATTTCTATTATATTGTCGATCCAGAATCTCATAATTTGGATTCCAGGGATTTTATAAGAGACTTGCTAAAGTTTGTGGAGGTAGCTCCAACCACAATAAAAGAGGCAATTTATGCAGTATCGTTAAATATGAAAGATTTTGAGGATGCGTTACAAGTTTCTGCTGCAAAAGTATGTGGTGCAGATTTTATTGTAACTCGAAACGTTAAACATTACAAAGGTGGTCATGTTCTTGTTCGAACGCCGAAAGAATTTTTACGAAGACTGCGGGTTCAATAAATACCAACTGTGCAAAACAAAAGCAATTAAACCACTTGCATTTTTAAGTTATTTTTCTTATAATTATGCGCTTTATTTTTAGGAATTTCAGATTCAGAAAAAACAGGACGGAGATTTAAATGGCAAAAAGATGTGATATTTGTGGAAAAGGACCTATGGTCGGTAACAACGTGAGTCACGCTCACAATACGACCAAACGTCGTTGGCTGCCCAACTTGAAAAAGATTCGGGCTAAAATAGATGGACAGGTTAAAAGAATTCGCGTCTGCACCCAATGTATTAAAAGCGGGCGGGTAGTAAAAGCAATTTGATTACTTCATTCCTTTAGAAGAAATTAATAGCGTCGTAAAATAATTCGACGCTATTTTTGTTTAAACACAATTTTGAGAACTTTGAATTTTCTGCTTCCCTTGAATAAAAAAGATTTCTTCGTGTAGCATCATCATCGAAACCTTGTTACTTTTTTTACGTTAATGCGATTTAGAGTGCTTCCCATGTTTTCACAATTGAAAAAAAATAAAAATAGTTGAGAAATAAATATGGCTGATAAAAAAAAGACCGAAGTTAAGATTGCGAAAAAGACTGACGCCGAAACAGAACCTGGAAAAAGAATTTATCGATCACAAAGTGATAAGATGATCGGCGGTGTCTGCGGCGGGTTGGCCGAATATATAAATATCGATACATTGATCGTCCGTATTATTTGGGCCGTTGCTTTTTTTGTGGGTGGCATCGGATTTTTGGCTTATATAGCATGCTGGATCATCATTCCTGAAAACCCCTCAGAAACAAAAGCCGCCGAAAAGTCTGGGGGCAAGTCGAATAATTCTACTTTACTTTGGGGCTTTGTTCTGATTTTTATCGGCGCATGCTTTTTGCTGAGGGAGTTTAATTGGTTTGATTTTTACCCATTCCATTGGTCCTGGCACTGGCCGGGCCGGTGGCTTTGGAGCTTTCGATTTGATCTGCTTTTACCAATTGCCCTTATATTAATTGGCGTGCTTTACCTTTTCAAGATGAGTAAAAGTGATAAACAAACAAGTGAAGTTAAAAACAAGCAAACATCCGGAGGTAAAACCATGGCAAATAAATTGCTGCGTTCAGTAAAAGACAAAATGATTGGCGGCGTTTGCGGAGGCCTGGCAGAACATTTTAATATCGACCCTTCCCTGGTAAGAGTCGGCTTTGTCCTGGTGACATTTGCAAGCGGTATCGTTTTTGGCGTTATTGCCTATATCGTTATGATGATAATTATTCCCGAGGAAACCGCCATCGAGGCGTCCCCTCCTGCTGCTAAAACAACCTCGGCGAAAAGCAAAAAATAAATAGAACTCTGCATACGGAGTCCTTCGTCAGGCTCCCCGACAAAATCGGGACAGGCAGGATAGACTCTGTCGAAGCCTGTCATAGAACACTACCGTCGACAAGGTTGTCATGAGCGGAGTCGAGTGGCTGAGAGTGAAGACAAATTGGGACTAACTTTCTGGAGAAACAAAATGGCTGAGAGGGAGAGATCTTATATTCCGGGAGTTGTATTAATTATTATTGGCACACTGTTTTTGTTTAATGAACTCAATATCTTTAATTTTAGGTGGCGCCATCTTTATCCCATCCTTATGCTTGGCGGCAGCGCACTTTTCTTAGCTTCCATGTTTACTAAAAAAGAGAAAGGCGCTATTTTCCCTGCCACTGTTCTTTTGATATTGGGGTTGTTTTTCTTAATGCGTAACTTTGATATCTTTTCCTTCGATTATTATTTTTATTACGTTGAAGATTTTTGGCCGATATTTCTAGTTGCATTTGGCTGCGGATTCATTGCCTTATTTTTTGTTAGATCGGACGATTGGGGCGTATTAATTCCCGGTGGCATATTGCTTTTTTTAGGCGCGGTTTTCTTTCTTAGAAATGCTAGGGTTATTTACTGGCAGGATTTTGCTGACTATTGGCCGGTGGTTTTAATTATAATTGGCTTAAGTATTGTCGTTGGCAGTTTGAGAAAAAAGACCTAGCAGTTCTTTTAGTTTTTAAATGTAAATCCAGGGCTCCTTTTTAGGAGCCTTTTTTATTTTTTATTGTCTTGACAGGATCGATGCAGCTTTTTATATTGTGAAAGGATTTTAGAAGTTGATTAAACGATGCAAGCACTTTACTTAAAAGATTCTTTAGCTTTAAAGGAAATTCCGGTTCCGGTGTTTGGCGAAAATGAAGCGTTGGTTAAAGTGAAAATGGCCGGCATCTGCAACACCGACCTGGAATTGGTGAAAGGTTATATGGGATTTGAAGGCGTGCTTGGCCACGAATTTGTTGGCGTGGTTGAGAAGGCGGCAAATCAAGAGTGGGTTGGCAAACGAATCTGCGGCGAGATAAACTTTGGCTGCGCAGAATGCCTCTATTGCAGACGTGGATTAAGCCGTCATTGTCCGACTCGAACAGTGATGGGCATTCTAAATCAAAATGGGGCATTTGCCGAATACGTTGTTTTGCCGATTAGAAACCTGCATGAAATTCCTGAATCAATACCAAATTCTTCCGCGGTTTTTGTTGAGCCACTGGCAGCAGCATTAGAAATTTTAGAACAAATTAAAATTGAGCCAAATTGTGAAGTCGCCGTGATCGGTGATGGGAAATTAGGCCTGTTGATTTGCCAGGTTCTTCGACTGACCGGATGCAGGCTCAAACTTATAGGGAAACATCCTAAAAAACTTGTTTTAGCTCAATCCTGGGGCATCTCGACGCTCAAGGTTGATGAGATGGAAGATCGAAAATATGATTTTGTTGTCGAGGCTTCCGGATCGCCAAGCGGATTTGCAAGCGCAATGCAGCTTGTTCGTCCACGGGGCACGCTGGTTTTGAAAAGCACATATCAAGGTAGTTTGGAATTAAATGCTGCGCCCATCGTCATTGACGAAATCACCATTGTTGGCTCCCGATGCGGTCCGTTTGAACCTGCGATCAGAACATTGGAAAACAACCTGGTGAAAGTCGATGCCTTAATCGACCAAACTTACCCATTTAGCCAGGCCTTGCAGGCATTTGAGCATGCAAAACAACCAGGTAGTTTGAAAATTATTTTGGACTTCGATGAATAAATTATTAGTCGAATTAGGGGAGAACTCCTATCCTATTTTTATTGGCGAAAATATTCTGGAAAACCTGGGGGAGATGCTCAAGCTTTATAACTTCTCAGGGCAGGTTGTGGTTATCACTGATTCGAATGTCAGTAAACATCATGGGGAAGCACTTTCTAAAAGTTTGAATACTTCCCTGAAATCGTTCGAATTGATTACCATCCCAGCAGGTGAAAAATCAAAGTCCTTCCGTACCATTGAAAATATCGTGACCCAAATGTTGGAGCTTGGATGTGATCGCCAGACAGCCATGTTGGCATTTGGCGGCGGCGTTGTTGGAGATATCACCGGGTTTGTTGCCTCAATTTATAAGCGAGGTGTTCCGTATTTACAAATTCCTACCACCCTTTTAGCTCAAGTGGATTCCAGCGTGGGAGGGAAAACCGGGGTAAATCACCCGCTTGGCAAGAACATGGTTGGAACGTTCTATCAACCCAAAATGGTCTGGACTGATTTGAAGCTTTTAAGAACGTTACCTAAAAAGGAAATCGTTTGCGGTCTCGGAGAAATTATCAAATACGGCATAATCAAAGACGGCGAACTTTTTGAGTTGGTGGCAGAAAATCTTGAAAAAATCTTAGCACTTGATTTAGAACTACTGCAGGGAATTGTCATGAAGTGCTGCCGAATTAAAGCTGAAATTGTCGCAGAAGATGAGAAAGAGAACGGCCTCAGGATGATTCTAAACTTTGGCCACACAATTGGGCATGCGTTGGAAGCAGAGATGGGATACAAAAAAATATCCCACGGAGAAGCCGTGCTGCTGGGAATGCTGGCAGAAAGTAAAATAGCGTTGAGCTTGAAGATGCTGAGCAAAGAAGACTTTCTGCGAATCGAAGGACTCATTGCAAAGTTCAACCTGAGTGATAAATTGAAAAATATCGATTCAAAGAGACTGCTTCAGTTTATAGGAAGCGATAAGAAAGCCGCATCCGGCAGAATAAGATTTGTTTTGCCGCGAAAAATCGGGGAAGTTGAAATAGTGGAAGATATAGAATCGAGTGTGATTAAATCCGCGATGAAGTATGTTTTTAGTTTCTAAGAGTGAATTTCTGCTATCCGGATGATTGAACAAATTCCCATCTGGGATTATCTCTTCAGTTTTTTGATCTCCGTTTCTGCGTGCAAAATCTGTTTAAAATACTTTGGGTGCATACTTTAAGAGAGTTTGAAAAGCACGAACCACCTGCTTCGGCTGCCGCAAGCTTTTGTGAGAATAGCCTTTCCAGTAGTAAGCCCAGAAAGAGCGCCCATCCAGCTTAACGACTTTATTAAACTCGCAATCGCCTTGTTGTATTGCTCTAAAGCAATTGCTTGGGTCAAATCTGCGATTGCTTCATCTGAGCGGTCGAGCTTTGCATAGAATTTGGCCCGGAACACGTATGGCAACGGCGAATTCTGCGCAAGTTCGACTGCTATAGTAAATTCTTTCCCTGCCTCTTCATCGTTTTCCCGGCCGACTAAAATATCGCCGCGAATAACGTGCACCGGGAAGTAGTCTTGGTTCTTTTTCACACCTTTGTTTATTTGCTTCAAGGCCTTCTTTGACTGGGCATTTAAATCTTCGTGGACAGCTTTAAAAATATTCGCGGCCAGCTTCTTTTTGAGCCTGTTGTTCTTCTTTCCGGTTTTCATTGCTTTAGCGCAGTTATTTAGTATTTGTTTAGACTTTTCATCATCCCAATCGTGTAAAATCCCTTTCAACATATAAGCATCTGCATGTTGGGGTACGCTATCGAAAAAGCTTCCTGCTTCAACCGTGCATCTGCCACTCATCTCTTTTGTCGCAATATTCCTTTTTGTTTTATTTACTACATATTCTTCATCAAATACAATTCCTTTTGCGTTAGGTGCCGCATCCAAAATTGCCATCATGAATACCCCGTTTGCGCCACCAATATCAACTATAGATTTGAATTGCGAAAAATCGTAAAGGCAACTGCAAAGCCGTGAGGCATTGTGGAGAGGAAGCCCTTAGCAAAGTAGTGAGCCGACGAACAGAAATGTCATATAAGGCCGAGTCCGCGGGTAAGTTGGCACATGACAACAAAGCCTCAGGTTCAGAAATGCAAGGTGAAAAAAAATAACGTAACTTTAACGCCACGTTGAAGAGTTCTAAGTAATGTGTGTGAAGTCAATGCGTGCTGCCCAAAAAACAAAAAAGCCGTCACGCATCAAGACGGTCTTCATATCTGGCACCG
>JADFPY010000113.1 GCA_022562085.1 candidate division KSB1 bacterium
TAACTTAGGTTATAGCTACAACTATTTGTTCGTGAACTTATTTGAATCATGGACTCCGGAGACTTGACATGAAAAACCTGCTATTCCTCTCAATTCTGGTTCTCGCTGCTCAGATATGCAAGGCACAGGAATCGACAGGCCGTCTGGAAGGGATTATCGTAAGAAGCCAAACTAACGAATCCCTGGAAGGGGCAAATGTCACGCTGGTTGGCACGCAAAAAGGGGACGCCACAGATAAGAAGGGCACCTTCAAGATTGAGCAAATCCGTCCGGGAAAATATGAAGTAAAGATTCAACTAATCGGCTATAGAACACATCACCAAAAGATTCAAATTCAGCCAGACAAGACGACCAAAATATATCTCACTCTTGAACCTGCGGTTCTCGACGCCCCTGAAGTTACTGTTGAAGGCGAACGAGTTGAGGACATCCGCTTACAAGTTAGCCCCCCGTCTTTTAAACTGGAACCCAATGAGGTGAAAGAGATGGCCGGCGCGTTCGAAGATGTAATGCGCTCGGTTTTCAGCTTGCCGGGGGTACAGGCGACCAGTGATTTTGGCAATCAATTTATTGTCCGGGGAGGAGGGCCGGATCAAAACCTAGTTCTTGTGGATGATGTCGAGATCTTCAATCCCTACCGAAACAGCGGTATGCCAAGTTTAATCAACCCAAGCATAGTAAGGGAAGTCAACCTTTATGCTGGTGCTTTTCCGGCCCTTTTTGGTGACCGCCTTTCATCGGTACTGACCGTCCACACCCGCGATGGCTCGACCCAGAAATGGCTTTCCGGACAAATCGGGTTGAATCTGGTAAATGCAAACTTCCTGTTTGAAGGAAAGGCGCCACTTTGGAACGGCTCATGGTTGGTCAGCAATCGCCGGACCTACAATCAACTCTTCGCAGAATCGTATGCAAAACGTCTGACTTCAAATAATGTGGCTTTGCCGGACTTTGAAGATTGGCACATCAAAGTTGCGCTGCACCCGAGCCCAAAGCACAGGCTGCAATTCCACAGTATTTTGGGAAGTAACAACCAGGCTTTCCTCATAAAAGAAGATCTGGGAGAACAAGATTCAGAACGCGAGACGCTCGACGGCGATGACAAGATAAAAACGAATATTGTCGGTGGCTCCTGGAACTACCTCTTATCTCAGCGCTTTCAAACAAAAATTTACGCGAATTGGTATAAGAATAGCGGTAACAGCAGCTTCGCTGGTGACTTTCTTCCGGCAAACGATGGGGCAGCATTGCGGTTTGCCACAGGGTTTGCAACCGAACCTCCTCCCGTGTTTAGTGGTGGGGACTCCGTATTTGTGTTTGCGCATGATCAACGGTTTGATTTTCGCAAACTTGCATTCGGAGGCTGGTTGGTCTATGAGCATGGCCGCCATGTCATCGAATCAGGGTTCGGATTTGATTTTTTGAAAAACTCAATTGACAGCCAATTGAGTTTTAGCGAGTTTGGAAAGGTGGTTTTCGACGCATTGCAAACAGCTCCAAATTTTTTTGGAGCCCTTGGAGACTCTATCGATCAAAGAAAATCTTACCACCGATCTAATATCTATGTGCAGGACAAATGGACAGTATTGGGCGGCAAAGCTTTCGTTCAGCCGGGCTTGCGATTTGATTATTATGATTTAATTAAACGCGGCTATGTATCGCCGAGATTGAAGGCTTCTTATCATGTCAATGCCGAAACCACCATCAGTGCGGCCTGGGGTATCTATCGACAAAGCCCGGGCTTCGAGAAACTGCTCGATGGCGGGCGCGTGTTCGATCTATTAAAGTTTGAAGATTTGTCAGAATTATCAGCTGAGAAAGCGGTTCACAACGTATTTGCTGTTCAGCGTCAGTTTGGAGATCAATGGCATCTCACGGTTGAAACATACTACAAGAGATTTGACGATCTGATCGATCAAACAATTGAGCTTGTGGAACGCCCGGTTGCCGTCTACCTGGCTGGCCAACCAGGTCTTCCCGATTCATACAGGGTTGAGAAAGAGCTAGTGTTCAAAAAGAATCCAAAAGCCGTAAATGACGTAACCGGCAATGCCTACGGTCTCGATGTTCGCCTTGAAAAGGGAGTCAGCCAGGTATCGGACTGTTTGTCTGGTTGGCTGTCTTATTCGTTTGGAAAATCAATGAGGACACAGACTTTCGATGACCGAAGGATGTCGTACCCCTATGACTTCGACCGACGCCATAGCGTAGATGTGGTACTCAATCAGCGCATCGGTCCCAAGTTAACGCTAGGCCTAACATGGCGCCATGGAACGGGTTTCCCCTATACCCCCGCGTTGGCCGTTGAGCCGTTGGTTGCCGAAGTTGCCAGCGATCCCTCGAATCCTGATCTTATTAAACCTACAATTCTGACCGACCCCGAAACCGGAGCGGCCCGCTTTGTGCCAACGTTTGGAGGCCCGGAAAACATCAACTCACGACGGTACCCGGACTACCAAAGACTCGACGTACGGATGACCTATTCAACTAAATGGCTCCACTCAGAATGGCAATTCTATTTGGACTTTGTCAATCTCCTCAACCGGAAAAACGTACTTCTTTTTCGCTCCATTGTCAGGACTGAAATAGATGAAAGCCTTCCACAATCTTTGCAGTTTCTTAGAGTAAGAGCGTTTGAAGAACCGGTCAACCTCTATCCGTTTATTCCATCTTTTGGTGTACACGTAGCTTTTTAGGAGAAGCAAATCCCTTTATGCTTGAAGGTAACCCATTTTGTGGCCATTGCCCGCATCCACTGGAAGAGATACCGCAGTTTCTTGAGAAACTTTACGATATGCGCTCTACGATTTGCGATTTTCAAAAAGAGTCTGTACTTCTCAAATTGTAGATTGTCAATCAAAATTATCGACAAAGTTTTGTCGATGTTTGGCGCTAAGCGCCTAATTGATCCATCTATGCAAACAAAAACTGCATGCCGAAAGTGAACTTCCGTCTGTATGTCATCACCAACCGCCTGCTGTGTGGAGATAGAAGCTTAGCGCAGGTTGTCGGGGATGCTTGCAAGGCCGGTGTAAAGGCCATTCAACTCCGTGAAAAAGATATACCAGCCAAATTTGTTTACAATTTGGCTCAGGAAATTCAACAAATCTGCAAGAGAACTGGCGCCAAATTGCTGATAAATGATCGCTTTGACATTTCTGGAGCGGTCGGAGCTGACGGCGTTCACTTGACGTCCAAAAGCCTTCCCGTTGAAATTGTCCGCAAAAATTTTAATTCAGATAAACTCGTTGGCGTTTCGACTCACTCACTTGAGGAAGCCAGGCGAGCTGAAGATTCCGGCGCCGACTTTGTATTATTTGGACCTATCTATCCTACCCCTTCAAAAGCCGCATATGGGCATCCGCAAGGCCTAACAAAATTGCAGGAAGTAGCAAAATCAGTTGCCATTCCAGTCTTTGCAGTTGGTGGAATGACTCCTGAAAAAGCGAAGGAATGTGTTGAGAGCGATGCGTTTGGAGTTGCAGTTATCTCTTCGGTGATGAGTACCCGGGATATTTCGGCAACCTTAAAAAGTTATAAGGATTACTTAGGGAGACTTTAATTTATTAGGAAAAATCTAAAAAATGAGGATTGACTTTTAGAAGATAAAGTGTTATTTTATTTTTGAATGGAAACCATCTCGCTTTGTCACCTCCCAGTTTTACGCAAAACTAACCCTTTGATGTATTTTAAATGCGTATCAACTCATCCAAACAGAAACCTTAGGAGGAGGAACTAAATGGAATTTCACGCACCTCATTACAAGGAATACGTCGAAGATTTTCAGAAAATTGCCAAGCACTACTGCCTCAACCCTGAGAAAATAAAAATTGAATTTTACACTCCCCAATGTCAAGCCATCTTAACCGAACAGATTGAAGATCACACTTTCAAGATTCATATTAATTTAGAAGAAGATCGCATCGTTTCAATTAAGCAACTTACTGGTAATGGAAACGGCAACACGGATATGTTCAAGGAAAAATACAGAAAATTCATGAAATGATTTTTCCTGAGTTGATAAAAGCGGAAGGTTAAAGCGGGGGTTCAAGAATAACGGGGAATCCATTGTTGTCAATAATCTTACCTAAATCACCATCATAAAATTCCAGTTGATACGTTTTTGTTTCAATTAGATGTTTATTCACAGTCCCCTTATCTCTTTCAATTAAATATCTCAATTCTTTCAGGTCGTTCGACCAGTGAAACCCGTTAAAAAATTCAGCGCCTTTGAATTGAGTTTTGTAAAGTGAGTTCCTCGAATAGCAGGTCCCCAAGTAGATTTGATTATAATCCAAACCTGAAAAATAATGGACTGCTGAAGTCATCAAAAACATTCCCAAATTGTGAACATAGTAATTTAAATCGTAAAAAGAGTAGTAGTAATAGGCCAGCGATTTTTTTTCAAGAAAAAGTGTTACGATTCCCACGTCTTTTTTGGTTTTTGTGTCGGTAAAAATTAATAAATGAGACACGATCTTTGACTTAAATAATGAGTCCAGCCGATCATAAGTCATGATGTCTTTGCCGAATTTTATGTCGGCGTAGGTCTTGCAAAACTTCCGCCATCTTTTTGTATATTCGAATTGACTTCTTGGAACTAACCGGTATTCGATGTTCTCGCATTTGCGCACAATTCTTCGATTCTCGGAGGAGAGTTCGAAGCAATTCAAATCGACCCGCACCTGGCGGCAAAGATAAAACCGTTCAAATTCAGGAGATGAGGGAAGAAATCCGCCGGCGAAAATCATGGCCGGGGTTTCATGCGGTTCGGGAATAGCCCAAATGGCATATGGGAAAATGTAGTTTGTATAGTCTGACTTGTATTCGGAAAATAGGAGTTTCATGATTCTTTTCTATAAACTATAAATAAACCCTTGGC
Source organism: candidate division KSB1 bacterium (assembly GCA_022562085.1). Classification (NCBI taxonomy): domain Bacteria; kingdom Pseudomonadati; species Candidatus Zhuqueibacterota bacterium. The sequence continues at coordinate 4,883 of JADFPY010000113.1, forward strand.
AGCCGGGCCCGCCACCCGGATAAAATATCATAAGAAACGGTGCCCTTCAATTTTGCGATTTCATGAACATCGATTTCTTCGCCATTCTGTTTTCCCATTAAAACCACTTCTTCCCAGCTCTTGGTTTCGGGGATTTCGGTAATATCGACCATCATGGCGTCCATGGCGTTTCCGCCGATAATTGGAGCTCGTTTACCGTGAATCAGAACTTCCCCCTGGTTACGAACCCGCGGGTAGCCGTCGCCGTAACCGAGGGGAATCACTGCAACCTTTCTATCCGAAGCAGCCCGGTAGCGCAGTCCGTAGCCGACATAGTCTCCCCTTTCCAGCCCACGAATTACGGCAATTCTGGCTTTTACGGACATTACCGGTTTTAAGCCGTCAATCCGCCGGCAGACCTGCGAAGGATAAACACCGAGTGGTAAAATTCCGATCCGTACCAGATCAAAGTGCGCTTGCGGAAGGTCCAAATAGCCGCCGGTGTTGCACATGTGAAGGTATTTCACTTTGATGCCCAGTTGTTTAATTTGACTGAGAACTTTCTCGAATCGCTCCAATTGCTGCAAAGCAAAAGTTTTATCTAATTCATCTGACATAGCAAAATGGCTCATGACGCCTTCCAACTCGAGGTGTTCAATGTTGGCAATTGCTTCAATAACCTTAAGTGCTTCCGTCCAGCGCACGCCGTGCCGGCTCAGCCCGGTGTCTATTTCAATATGGACGGGAATCTTTTTCCCGGGGCCGAGGGCAGCCAGTCTTTGAGCTTGAGCAGAATCATTTACACAAATTGTAAAATTGTATTCGACGCAAAGTTTCAATTCTTCCTCTGTACGTTCTCCAAAGATAAAAATTGGCGCGGCGATTTCATTTTCACGAAGCTCGATCGCTTCATCTAAAGTTGCCACCGCCAGATATTTGGCGCCAGACTCGAGAGCCATTCTTGTGATTTGCACAGCGCCATGCCCGTAAGCTTGGTCCTTCACTACCGAAATAATTCCTAAATTTTCCCCTTTGTCCTGATTGATTATTGCAAAGTTACGCCGGAGTTGTTTGAGGTCGATTTCAACCCAGGCGGGGCGTGTTGATTTTGGCATTCAATCACTCCCCGGCGGCCACAAACTCTGTCCGATGTCCGTCCGGTAATAACTCCCCAAACAATGAATCTTCCGAATATTATCATAGGCTTTTTTTATGGCCTCTTCTAGAGTCGGCCCAATTGCAACCACATCGGCCACCCTCTGACCGGCAGTGTATAATTCACCTTTTGAATTTGCAGCAACTTCATTCCACCAAACATGGCAATTCAGTTTCTCCAAAACTCTAACCGGAAAGTTAGGGCTATCGATTTGACCGTACGGATAACCGTACCCGGCCAGGGTTAATGAGCAGCCAAAATTTAAAGCATCCTTAAATGCTATTTCAGTTTTTTGGTTACTTGCGACCTCCAATAGAATTTTCAGCGGATCTTGTAACATTTCTAAAATGATTGGGCCGCAGGTCACGCCGATGCGGACGTTATACTCAACCACACACCACTGATTATCGCGACGAATAGCTGTTACCTGAACGGGACCGTTAAACCCAACTTCCCGGAACCAGGGTAATAGCGGGTGCAAAAGTTCTTTAGCTAAATTGTATTTGTCTTCCGGGTCTTTTTCAACCAAACCTCCGAGAGGCGCTCCTGCCACGATTCCCATATTGCCGTCAAAAGCACGTTTGTACTCCTGGTTGGTGACGAGAGAATGAATTTCTCCATCGCTGACAAACACAATATGTCCCGCTTCCCGCCGGCCCATGTATTCCTGCAAAAAAACGCCCTCTTCGTAATTAATGCGTTTCAGCCAGCTTCGAGTTTCCTCGACAGTTTCACAAACGATGGTGTGGATGGGACTGCCAGGTGAGCAGAGCGGGTTCTTGATGACATAAGCCATAGGATTTCTATCAAGGATTTTTTCGGCTTCAAGGCGGTTTGTTGCTACAATGGATTTCGGGACTGGAATATCAAACTTTTCACAAAGCCCGGCTGCAAAAAACCGGTCTCTCTCGAGCTGCATGGCTTTGCCGCGTGGAGATAGGATGGGAATGTTTAATGATAGAAATTCATCTACCCAATCGGCTGTCGCCCAGTCAATTGACATCGGGATAACAAGATCGATTTCTTTTTGCTTTAAAAGCTTGCAGGGATTGGGGTGCGTTTTGCTGAAAAAGGTCTCTCCTTCCAAAGAAGGACTGTAGTGGCCGGCTTCACTCGTGAGATAAGTATAAACCCGGGCGCCGTTTTGTTTTAGATGGTGCAGAACGCCCTGGGCCGGGGCGCCGGCGCCAAAAACCATGACTCGCTTTGGAAGTAAGTTAAATAATTCACTTGAGGCCATAATTCAACCCTCTTGAAAAATTGTCGATGCCGGTGTTGGCGCCGATGGCGAGTCGCGGGCTTTGCTTTTGCATGTTTAGGGACTCTCAAAAATTCAATGTTAACGTTGAGAAAAACTTGCGAGGCTCTTCAAGAAACTTGTCCCGCAAAGTATAAGCGTAATTGAACATGTTTTCGGTACCAATCATAAGGGAAGCTTTCTTCCAATAATAAAGGACTCGGGCAGTGAAGACTTTTTGTGGTACGAACTGATGTTCATCTTCGGGGGGTAGAAGATATTGTTCTTGCGCACTGCTAAATATATAATCAGCTTGCAACTCAAAATTGCCAAACCGTATGGACGGCTCGATATAAGCAATGAGTTTCTGGCGATGAGTTAGCAATTCCTTCGTTTCTGTGTTATGTGGATTTAAATAAGTAAAATTGACACGTAACCTCAGCCGATTGTCCCACCAGCTTCCCCTTGCAGCAAACTCAATCCCCGGTATCTCTACCTCAGTAGTATTCCGAAAGCTGGCGGTCGCACCATCTGCACCCGGTTCAATCAAATCATTAACTTTGGTATAAAACCCGGTTAACTCTACGTACGAGTTCTGCGTGATTTCTTGCTTAATGCCGAGTTCATACGACCATGAAGTTTCTGATTTCAATGAAGGATTTGCGACCCACGTAAAGTTCGCAATTTCCTGGTTGCCAAAATAAAGATGAAAAATGTTAGGGAATTTGAAGCCGTTTGAAAAGTTTGCTCTTATCGTGGTGCCTTCAAACGGATGATAATTTAGCCCGATTTTTGGTGTGAAACGATCAAACAAGCGAGCTTCAGGTAATATAAAGGAGGTGTCTGTTTCCGCAATCTTATAGCGGTCATAACGCGCCCCTAATGTCAAATTTAGTTTCGTAAAAAGACGCAAATCCGCCTGTACGTAGGGCGCAATAAGAAAAGCTTTTCTCTCGCCGTATACATCTGCTTTTACTCTGTCGTATTTAAAGTCCGAGCCCCCAATGAGCAAAAGCTTGTTCCACGGCAAATAGGTCGCCTGAAGCGTCCCCCAAATTCCGATCGCAGGTGTGAAGTCTACGTCCGTGGCCTGTGTGCCTAAGAGAGAGCTAATAAAAGACGCGTGCAGTTCGACCGCCGCCTTCGATGAAATCGGCCGGCTGTATTTTGTCGATAGGGTAACCCCCCATTGTTCCTGGCGTTTGCCTCTTTCGCCAATAGCTACAAGCGTTGCTTCGGTTTGATTTTTCCAGAGGACAAAGGCCTCTCTATCATTAAACATGTAATTTCCAAATAAGGACCACTTGGAGCCGTCATCGAAGTTGTATACAAACTTACCGGAAAAGTTGTAAAGGTCGTAAGCGCTGTTCTCAACGTAACCCACTGAAGAGCTCCTGCTGCCCGACAACCTCATGCCTAAATTGCCGATTTGCCTACTGTGCCGGAAGTCAACACGGTTAAAGTTCAACATACCATCCTGAAATTCGGGAAACTGTTTGAAATTGTCATAGACGCCAAAAGTTGTTCGAAGGTACGTTTCTGTCGCCGGCCCCGGATCACTCGTGATAAAATTGATGACGCCGCCCATCGCAGAAGATCCGTAAATAGCAGAACCGGAGCCACGCACAACTTCAATTCGCTCGATGTCGGAAGGCGGCACGATGAACCAGTTCACTCGACCCAGGTCGCTCGTCGTTATCGGCACGCCATCCATCATCACCAAAACACGGCTGCCTATGCCAAAAGTCCAACCATCTGAGCCGCGAATATTTACGTTTTCCTGTAAAATTTGAACGCCTGCAGCTGTCTTCAAGACATCTTCAATACGAATCTGGCTTTTTTGCCTGATGTCATTCGCAGTCAAAACCTCGATTGTCGAAGGCGTACTTGCGGCCTCCTGCTGCCACTTACTTGCAGTGACCACCACCGGATCAATTTCAACAGGTGCCTCTTTTAAGCGGACTTTCACGACTGCGCGCTCATCAGAAGTGACATTCACTGCTACCCGGGCAGTACGGAAACCTATCATGGATATTCGTAGTGAAAATGTGCCGTAAGGAACTCTTTTGATAATAAAGGCACCTTTTAAGTTGGTGCTTGCCCCCAGCACGGTTTGCTCAATTTGAACGTTTACGCCTGGCAGACCCTCATTGGTAGCATCATCCAGTACGAGGCCAGTTATGACTCCCTGCGCAAAAACGCCCGCTACCGAAATCAAAAGCAAAAAGAACGTAAATACAACCTTAGTCCTGGTATTCATTTGTGCGGTTCTCCGGAATCAGTACTGAATGTTGCCAAAGTTAGCGGTAGTCTCAACTTTTATGCTGCTATCAGGGAAGGCTTCAAAAGCCGTGAGGGAACTGGTCACGATATTCGGTTCAAGTATAGATCCTCCTACCTGGTTGAAGGCAATTACCATAATGGTGGGACCGGGGGCAATGCTAAATTTAAAATTCAATGAATCGACTTGCGCTGTGGGAAGAAAACGTATATCTGCATTTCTTAGCAGATTACAAACAGTTTGGTCCTGCAATAAGCTCAGATCTGCAAATACAATTCCTAAATTTTCGATATTTTCGGGCCAGCCATTAAAATGAATGACACCTGCAACGTTTGCTGTCCTATTCACTTTTCGCAGCCCGATATCAATTGAAACGCGATCAACAAGACGCTGGTCTTCTGTTATTGAAATCGGAATGAGCGCCCCGTCTTCGCAATAGGAACCCACAAGGTTCTCGATTACAGATATGGGTTGTCCGCGTTGTTTCCAAATCACGAACAGCGCATCGAAATCGCCTGTTTGGGCTTCCAGAATGAATGGTACATCCTGAGACGAATCAGTGCGGCTTAACTCTCTGAGCGAGATTGTCTGTGTGAACCTGGGGGTTAAGCCGTCCATTAACGCCAGGATGAGCTCATCGGTGGCCTCCGGAACCACTGAATCAATATGAATTTCGCCTTGAACGGTTGCAAAAAAGTTTTCATCCAGGCCGGCATCGTCACATGCGTAAAAAGCAGTTAAAATTAATATTATTGTTAAAATAAAAAAAGCGCTAAAGAAGCGCCTGCACCATTTAAACTTCATGTTTTACCTCTGTAAAAAATCTCCATCCGGGCCTTTCTAAATTCGGCCAAATATAAGCAATTCGGTTTTGAATGTCAATATTTTACTTTGCTGTAACACGATGCGGATTGTTTTCCAACTATCAGGCTGAATAGGTCAAAAATGTGCGAAGGACTTTTGGCACTTGGGCTCACAATCTCAGTTGAAAAATTCATCTGGTTTAATTAAGTTAACTCGGGAGTTTTCTTAGTAGAAAAATAACTTTGGCGTAAACAAAATCGATACCAAACACATCTTTTTCATCATTGCTGCCTCAACTCTTTATGGTTTAATAACCGTGGGCGGGCAGTACTTTCACAATGTGGGATTCTCATTATATGAGATTTCCTGCCTTATCTTTTTTCTGGCAATCTCTTTGATCCCGCTTCTGATATTTAAAAAAGAATATCGGTTCCCCAGGGAACAAATAACTTTTTTTATCATTTTTGGTTTTATTGGCGCCGGGTTGCAAATCGGTCAGTTTGCTGGAATTGTATTGGGGGTTCCGGTTGCCATTATAGCTTTGCTGTTGTACTCTCAGCCGATTTGGACCTCAGTCTTCGGGAGGCTCTTTCTGAATGAGGCAATTACAACCCGGAAAATTCTGGCTCTTTTGCTAGCTTTAACCGGGATTCTAGTTTTGGTCAATCCGTTTGGTATTCAGAATAAATTCAGCACCGCCGGTCTCTTGGCGGCTCTTGGCGCCGGTGTGTTTTTCTCCCTTTGGGTTATTTGGGGCCGAAAAAGCGGGTTGAAAAATCAGCATTTTGTTACTACAACTTTCGGTTTTTCCTTTTTTACATCTCTCTGGCTGCTCTTGCTTTACCCGCTTGCGACGTTTCTTTGGCATGAACCGAAATTCGTACGATTAGACCCGGGGGTGTATTTGGAATTCCGGTGGGCGGTTGCCGGGTTTACTATATTTGCCGGTTTGATGCCGAACTTTCTCGCCTTTGCCGGCATGAGAAAAGTCGACGCGTCAACAACCGGAGTCCTTTTATTGTTTGAACCGATTAGCGCCGCCATTCTTGCTTTTATATTTTTCAGCCAACCTCTGACTTCAAATATTTGGTTGGGAGGATATTCCTGTGTGTGGGTCACGGACGCTTTGGTGGCCCGGAAGCCGGCCTTGCGCAGAAGTCTGGCGGCATCAGGGTAGGGCAACCCCACAATATTAGGCAGGAATCTCACCTGGCCGTGGCGGACATAAAGCGGCATAATTGCTTGGTCCAGGAATAACACGATGATCATTCCCAGCATCGCCAGGGCGGTAAAATATCTCAGTGCGGACCGATAGCTCATCTCTTCCTCAAGCGTACGGCGAAAACTCCATCCACTTGGTGCTGGGCGGGAAAGGTGGCCAGTGCTCCCTGGTCATCGATCCAATCGGCGGGCACTCCCGGTGGCATGGAATCTATGTGGTACTGCTGGTGCTTGCGCTGAAATGCGGTCACCAGATCCCAGTTTTCCTCAGGCTCTAAGGAGCAGGTGGCGTAAACCAGCAGTCCCCCAGTGGGCAGCAGCTGGGCGGCGCGCTCCAGCAGGGCAGTCTGTAGCGCAACCATTTCCGGCAAGTGTTCGGGTTGCCGGCGCCAGCGCAGGTCCGCCCGGCGGGCCACCACCCCGGTACCGGTGCAGGGGGCGTCAACCAGAATTTTATCAGCCGTGGGCAGCGCTGTTTGCAGGACGTCACC
>JADFPY010000114.1 GCA_022562085.1 candidate division KSB1 bacterium
CGCTTCGCTGATTTTCGCACTCCTATTTTTAGCCGATTAATCTTGTAAATGAAATTTCTGCATTAAATGAATTTTTTCATCCTAAATGGAATAATTACAATGTCAACTGAAGTGAGAAATGTTAGTTGTTTACAATAAATTTAATGAACTTTAATCTTTTAGTCAAGAAGTTCTTTTCGCTTGCAATTTTACCATGAAAATGTTAAAATGAATTTCTTTGAAGAAGATTAGTTGAGCAAGGTGTTTAAAACTTAGGAGATAATAAAGGTTGCGAATTATAATCATTGGCGGTGGTGAAGTTGGTTTCCATTTGGCCAAGATTTTCTCTAAAGAAGGTCACCAGATTGTCATGATCGAGCCGGACAGAGAGAAGATTAGCCGGGTAGAAGAATCATTAGATATCATGGCAGTTCAAGGCAGCGGCTCTAGTGTTGAAACGCTCGTTGAGGCCGGGATTAAGGACGCCAAATTGGTCATTGCTGTTTCCGCAATTGATGAAGTGAACATCATTGCCTGTATGCTGGCTGAGAAATTTGGTGTACCGCAAAAAATCGCCCGGGTGAGAAATCAAGAATTTACAAATCCAAATGCAGTATTGACACCGAAACAGCTAGGAATCGACATGATTATTAATCCGGAATTAGAAACGGCGCATGAAATTTTTTGGCTCATTCGCCGGTCGGCGGCGACGGATGTAATTGAATTTGCGAACGGCTCAATTCAATTGGTCGGCCTTCGCCTGGATTCAAAAGCAAAAATTATATCGCGACAATTTAAAGAAGTCAGCTTAAGTCTGCCCGAGCTTACATTCCGAACTGTAGCCATTTTTAGAAACGGCCGGACGATTATTCCAACTGGGGAGGATTACTTTATAAGTGGGGATCAAATTTTTGTCGTTTCCAAAACGGAATCCGTCCCTGATTTGCTTGAACTTTGCGGCAAGACAGATGATAGAATTGAAAATATCATGATTTTGGGGGGCGGAAAAGTGGGCCGATTACTTGCAAAAGAATTGGAAAAAGATAAGAATATGAACATTCGCTTGGTTGAAACCAGCCGTTCAAAATCTCAAATTATAGCAGAGCAGCTCGAACATACTCTGGTTATTCAGGGTGACGGCACGGATGTGGATTTGCTCGCTTCCGAAGGGATTGCCGACATGGACGCATTTGTTGCTGTCACAGATGACGAGGAATTAAACATAATTACTTCGCTACTGACAAAACATCTGGGCGTTCGCCGGACGATTACCATGGTAAGCAACGCAGATTACCTGCCCCTGATAAATTCAATTGGCTTAGATGTTGCGGTTGATAAAGGGATTATTACCGCCAATGCGATTGCCAGATTTATTCACAGGGGGGAGGTCGTGTCGGTAGCAACTTTGCGTGGCATCGATGCTGAAGCAATTGAACTGGTTGCACAAAAAGGAGCTAAAATTACTAAGAGAACCCTGCGAGATACTAAATTTCCGGACGGAGCGATTGTTGGAGCTGTGACTCGCGATGGCGAGGTTTTTGTGCCGGTTGGAGATTCTTCGATTGAAGCTAATGATAAAGTTGTTATCTTTGCGCTGCCAAAAGCTGTTGCCAATGTAGAAAAAATGTTTGAGTAATGAATGTAGCAAGTGCAGGCAGTGGCTAAAATTACATGAATTTATCGGCGAAACATTTTAAAACTGAAATTAACTCCCTTTGCCATAGGCGTTATGGATATTAAAGCGGTTCTTCGAGTTCTCGGAGCACTTCTAATTTTTGTGGGCGCTTCCCTGATTTTCCCGATAGCAATTTCACTATATTACAAAGATGGCGATTTTTCCGCTTTACTGGTTTCTTTTTTGATTACCATTACTGCCGGCGGTTTACTCTGGAAATTCACACCGCGTGACCGGGAGTTAAAAACCAGGGAAGGATTTGCAGTCGTTACTTTTGGCTGGATATTTTTGGCTGTATTTGGGGCGCTGCCTTATCTTCTCACCGATTTTGAGATATCCTTCACGGACGCTTTTTTTGAAACCATGTCCGGATTCACGACAACCGGGGCGACAATTCTGACCGACGTAGAGGCCCTGCCACACGGTGTCTTGTTTTGGCGCAGCTTGACCCATTGGCTTGGCGGAATGGGAATTATCGTGATGTCGTTAGCGATATTGCCAATGTTGGGTATCGGAGGGATGCAATTATTTAAAGCGGAAGTCCCCGGCCCATCTGTGGATAAATTGCAACCCAGAATTCAGGATACTGCAAAAATTCTGTGGGGGGTTTATTTCCTCCTGACTTTCATTGAAACTGTTCTTCTAAAATTAGGCGGAATGAGTGTTTTCGACTCCCTGTGTCATACCTTTGGTACAATGGCAACCGGCGGTTTCTCTACTAAAAATGCCGGAATAGGGTTTTATCAAAGCGCATATATTGAATACGTTATTACTATTTTTATGATTTTAGCCGGTACCAACTTTGCTCTACATTATAGAGTTCTCAAAGGCCGGTTTAGGAGCTATGCAGATAATAGTGAATTTCGGTTTTATTTAGGAGTCATACTATTCGTAACTAGTTTCGTATTTCTTGATCTTTTACTCCGAGGACTTTACGGTTTCTCGGGTGCTTTTCAAAAAGCTATTTTTCAAGTGACGTCTTTAATCACGACCACCGGCTATCATTCAGCTGACTATGAGGCCTGGCCGGTTTCTAGCCAATTGATTTTAATCACCGTGATGTTTTTTGGTGGCTGCGCCGGATCGACTGGCGGCGGCATTAAAATAGTGCGAATTTATTTAATAATTAAATATGGATTTATGCAGTTTAAGAAACTAATTCACCCACACGCTGTAATCCCAATAAGAATGGGGCACAAACCTGTGCCAGCGGAAGCAATAAGCGATATATTGGGATACGTATTGCTTTATTTTAGTATTTTGGTCGTTGCATCTATTTTAATGAGCCTAATGGGATTAGATTTAGTCACTTCCGTCAGCACGGTGATTTCTTCCCTGAGTAACATTGGGCCCGGTGTTGGAACCATTGGCCCGACGGAAAATTTTGCTCACATACCTGGCGCAGGAAAATGGCTTCTCAGCTTTTTGATGCTTGTCGGGCGTCTTGAAATTTACACGGTTCTGGTAATCTTCACTCGTAACTTTTGGATAAAATAGTCTCCCCCAATGCATAATGTTTTTAAAAATCTTTTTCTCCGAATCGTTTGGGGTCTTTTTATTACCTGGACATTGAGTGTTTCCGGATTGTTCGCCCAACTACAGAATGAGCCGAACAAAAGGGAACTGGCGATAGGCGAGCTCACAGGCCGGGTAGATAAAAAAGATTGGAAAATTCAAACAAAGCTAGGTCTCCTGCCGGTTTTCGGTTCTGGTAACGGTCGGCCTTTTAGAGCTTTCGAGCGTTCGCCAAACGAAGTTGTAATCCGTTTTCTTAATTCAGAGGAATTTGAAATATTTAACCCAAATACTGTGATCTTTCGTTTTTATGAAACCGAACGAGCTCTGATCTCCGCTTTAATTCTTGATGAAATTGATACAGCGGTTTTAGAAAGTGAAGTGTCCGCACTCGAAGTCAAGAAATCAAACAATCATTTTTCGCCGGTTCCGGTAAGAGCTGACTCTAATATGGTTAAACTGATTTTTTATAATCATCGCAACCCGGCATTAAGATCAAGACAAGTTAGAAAAGCCCTGTCATTTGCTATTAACCACGACCGCATTATCAAAAAAATAATTTTTAATGGGAAAGCTACTTTATCAAAGGGCCCTTTTGACGATGATTCACCATTGTTTAACCAGGGAATGGAATCCTATAAGTACAACCCTAAGCGTGCTGTTCAACTTCTTCAAGAAGCCGGTTGGAGAGACTCTGATAGAGACGGAATATTAGATAAAGCGGGGCAGCCTTTAACTTTGAATTTTTACTATTCAAAGGGTTTAAGACTTGATGAATCGATTTCCCGGCAAATAAAAATTGATCTTCTCAAAGTTGGCGTTGAAGTAAATCCTAGACCTTTGGTTAAAAGTAAGCTAATTGACAATCTGGTCTCTGGCAACTTCGACGCCATATTAACGGATTATACATTCGAAAGCGGAATTGAAAGTCTGGAAAGAGTGTTTTCTGTTAAGGGTGTTGGTAATTACATTGGATACACCAGTAAGATTTTCGAGGATCGTTTAAACTTTTACCACAATACAGATGACCTCGCAATGAAAAAAACATTAATCCAGAGTTTGCAAGAAATAATAAACCAGGACCAGCCAGCAACTTTTCTTTATTTTAAATGGTGGACACATTATCTCGTAAACTTAGAAAAGCTGAGAAATTATCGCGATTTACAAGGCGATATTCGGCCGTTTGAAGAATGGATTATTAGAGATTTAGAGAGTAACTGACATGCTAAAGTTTGGGCACAAAATTCAAATTCGGCATCGTCTTTTGACGCGTTTGCTTTTATCTCATATTTTAATCGTTTCTTTGCCGCTTTTCTTCACTGGCAATGTGCTTGTGGACACCGCTCAGGAATCCATTGAGGAAACAATATTAGAACGAAATTTGGAATTTGCTATTCGTTCAGCTCGCTTCATTGACTTAAAGCTGGAAACTGCCGGAGATATTGTTGTAAACCAGGCCAAGAATTTATCAATTTATGGAATGAACAAAACCAGCCTTGAGTTGGCCATAAACACGATTGTTAGTGACTTCGCGATTTTTAATAATGTGTCGGTTCTGGACACATCGGGCCATCTGATTGCAACGACCTCTTTCGATGAAACAGTGCCGTTTAAGTTTAGCAATAATGGGAAGTCGTCACCAGATCTCAAAAATATTCTTAAGGGTGAAACTTTTCGAACAGATGTTTATGTTTCAGAAGAGAGTTTACCGTTGCTGGATATTGCCGAACCCATTAAGCTTCATGATGAAGTCTTCGCGATTCTCTACGCCGTTGTTGATTTAAAAGCTATGTGGGATATCGTTGATGAAAATGTCGTTGGCGAGAATGGGGAAGCTTTTATTTTTAACAAGGACGGCGTTTACATTGCCCATTCCGATCGAATAAATGTTTATAAAAAAAATAAATTTGAAAATGAGGAAGTAATTCAAAGACTTGCTGAAAAAGGAAGCGGCAGTACTATTTACAAGACAAGCCAAAATATTGAGATGGTTGCAGCATACGCCCCCATCGGCGATTATGGCTGGGGGGCGATGATTCAACAGCCGACTTCCGAGGCTTTTGCGCCGGCAAAAAGAATGCGGGTTCGGGTTTTTCAGTTTATGGCGGTTAGTGTGATTCTTGCTTCTCTTTTAGCTTTTTTCTACACCCGATGGATCGTGGCTCCGGTTAAAGATCTGGTTTCCGGAATGGAGCAGTTCTCGAAAGGTGCGTTAGACTACCGGATTCAGAATGTCGGCAAGGATGAAATCGGCGCTCTCGCCGAAAACTTCAATGAGATGGCGGTACGTTTAACGGAGTATCAAAACACTTTGAAAAGAACGGAAAGATTGGAGACTCTCGGGAAATTGGCTTCCGTGCTTTCTCATGAAATCAGAAACCCGCTTAATTCCATGGTAATAAATATGCAAATTTTGAAGCGGGAGCTTGCCAAAGAAGTTGTCAATAAGGAAAGGGTCGAAAAATTCTACGAGATCTTAGCGTCTGAGATTAAACGGGTCGATCAACTGGTGCAAGATTTCCTCTTGATTGCCCGGCCGCCGAAATTAGAACTGGAAAAGGTGGCTATCAATGAAATCATTGACGAAGTGTCGATGATGCAAGTGGCGGACTCTTTACAAAAAGGCGTGCGAATTGAACGTGAATATGAAAAAACGCCGATTCATACCAATGTTGACGCGGCCAAGATTCGTCAGGTAATTGTAAATCTTGTCCTGAATGCAATTCAGGCAATGCCGGGTGGGGGTAAGTTAAAGATTATCGTAAAAGAAGCGGATGAGTCGGCGAAGTACAAAAACAAACTGCCCGAAAAGTCATTGCTTATTTCTTTCAGTGATACCGGTCAAGGAATTAAACAAGAACACTTAAATAAAATTTTTGATTTCTACTATTCAACCAAAAAAGATGGCTCGGGGTTGGGGTTGGCAGTAGTGCAGCAAATTATTGAAGAACACAATGGCTTAATAAGCGTCAAAAGCGAAGTCGATAAAGAGACAACTTTTAGTATTTATTTACCCCGGTAATAGCGTTCCCTTATTAGTGTCTTACCGAAAAAGTCAGTAAATGTGACCATTGAACCCTCGGACTTTCGCTCAGAATGAAGCTAATTGCCATCATGGTGAGCGGAGCCGAACCAGTTCAATAAACTTGGTAAGACAATATCTTAAGTTTTCTTGTTTGTCAAAATTAATATTCTTAAGTTAGTCATACCTGAGAGTGAATTTTATTTTCAGAAGGAGTCTAAGAAATGAAAAAAAATAGCTTTAATTTTTGCCTGGTATTTCTTTTTTGGGTTGGAATTTCCGCAGCTCAGGATGAAAACGAAGGAAGATTTTTAGAGAATACCAGGCAGTTGATATATGCGGGCAAGCGCTCCGGAGAAGGCTATTTTTCTGCAGATGGGAATGCTTTAATTTTTCAGGGCGAACGTGAACCGAAAAATCCTTTCTTTCAGATTTATTTTCTTGATTTGGAAACCGGTGACAGCCACCGCATTTCTCCCGGCATTGGCAAGACCAGTTGCGCTTTTTTTCGTCCGGGTACAAATGAGGTTCTTTTCGCCTCTACGCATTTAGATCCCAACGCTGAATCCAAGCAAAAAAAAGAAATCGAACTTCGGGCTTCCGGGAAAAACCGCCGCTATTCCTGGGATTATGACGAACAGATGGATATTTTCTCCGCTCGACGGGACGGCAGTGGAATAAAGCAGTTAACAAAAACAAAGGGGTATGACGCCGAAGGTTCTTATTCTCCCGACGGCAGCAAAATAGTCTTTTGTTCACTGCGCGATATTTATAGTTCATCAAACCTTTCCCCGGAGGATCTGAAGCGGTTAGAAATGGACCCCGCTTTCTACGGCGAGATTTACATGATGAATAGCGACGGTTCAAACCAAACCCGGCTCACCCATTCACCAGGCTACGACGGCGGGCCTTTTTTTACTCCTGACGGTAAAAGAATTGTCTGGCGTCGTTTTGAAGAAAATGGCGCGATTGCGGATGTTTACACAATGCACCTGGATGGCTCAGATGTTCGCAAAATTACCAATTTCAACGCCATGTCCTGGGCGCCTTACTTTCATCCTTCAGGCAAGTATCTAGCCTTCGCCTCCAATAAATTAGGATTCTCTAATTTTGAACTTTACATGGTGGATGCTTTGGGCCAGCACGAGCCTGTTCGAGTTACCACAACTGACGGTTTCGACGGTTTGCCGGTGTTTTCACCGGACGGCAATCAACTCTGCTGGACTTCAAATCGAACCAGTGAAAAGCGTTCCCAGTTATTTCTAGCAGATTGGAACCACGAGGCTGCCTTGACCGCGATTTTTTCAGCACCGAAGAGAAATATGACATCTGCAGTAGCTAGCAATAAAAACAACCTTGTGTCTAAGGATGTCAGTTTAACAAATGGTAAGAAAGATAAAAGTGGCCTATCTGCAAAAATCTCGGGCGATGATATCAGAACCCAGGTGACATTTTTGGCTTCGGATAAACTCGAAGGCCGCATGAGTGGTACCAAGGGAACGAAAATGGCCGCAGATTACATTACTTCCCGCTTTAACGAAATTGGCTTAAAACCACTTGGTGATAATGGCTCGTTTTTTCAAGAATTCCAATTCACCTCGGGTATGAAAATCATTCCCCTAAAAAATCACCTTGAAATTTTCAAGGGTGGCGATAAAGCGCTCAAGTTTGAAGTCGAAAAAGATTTTCGGCCGCTGGCTTTTTCGGCTGATGGCGAAATCGAAGGGGAAGTTGTATTTGCCGGCTACGGTTTATCCGTCCCCGGTAAATTAGGGGAAGGGTACGACTCTTACTCCGGTTTGGATGTCAAAGACAAGTTAGTGCTGGTTTTACGCTACGTCCCGGAAGAGGTTAGTGTGGAACGCCGCCAGACTCTGAATCGCTACGCCGGATTGCGCTACAAAGCTTTGGTTGCTCGCGAAAATGGCGCCAGGGCGCTTTTGGTGGTAAACGGCCCGAATTCACCT
Source organism: candidate division KSB1 bacterium (assembly GCA_022562085.1). Classification (NCBI taxonomy): domain Bacteria; kingdom Pseudomonadati; species Candidatus Zhuqueibacterota bacterium. The sequence goes on from JADFPY010000114.1 coordinate 8,159, forward strand.
CGGAGTGGAGAGCTGGTACCTCTGAAATTTGATAGGGTCGGAGCAAGCTCCGGCATAGTGGCAGCTTCAATTTCCGGTAAGGCGGCTGAGGCGCTTTTCAGTTATGCAGAAAAAGATTTGAAAACCGTGCAATCAGATTTGGACCAGGAAAATCCGCATGCGCTCGGCAGTTTTCTTCTACCGCAAGTAAAAGTCAAACTTTCAACAGGGGTCGAGCGAGTCAAAAAGCCGGATCGAAATGTCATCGGAATGCTCCCGGCAACCACGCAAGGATGGGCTGCAGAGTCGGTTATTATTGGGGCACATTACGATCACATTGGATTTGGTGAAATCGGCTCGCTTGCTCGTAAGGGGGAAGAAGGGCAAATTCACAATGGCGCCGATGACAATGCATCCGGGACTTCCACGGTGCTGGAAGTGGCAGCTTCTCTGGCTGAATTACATAAGCGGCAACCAAACGATTTTAAAAGAAACATCGTTTTTGCTCTTTGGTCCGGCGAAGAGTTGGGTCTCATTGGGTCGTCATATTTTACTGAAAATCCACCGCTTGAATTGGAAAAAATAGTTGCTTATCTAAATTTTGACATGGTGGGGCGGCTCCGGGAAAACAAATTGCTTCTTCAAGGTTTAGGCTCTTCTTCATCCTGGACAAAATTAATCGAAAAAAAGAATGTGGCTGCGGGATTCAATTTGAATCTTCAGGATGATCCCTATCTACCGACAGATGCGACTTCTTTTTATACTAAAGAAATACCTGTGCTTGCGTTTTTTACCGGCAGCCACGATAACTACAACCGGCCCACAGACGACGCGGGAACGCTTAATTACGAGGGTATGGAAAGAATCGCTAAATTTGCGCAAAACATCATTCTGGATTTGGTCAAGTCTTCTGACCGTCCGGATTATGTCAAAGTTGAACGCACAAAAAGCGGAGGTGGAGACCGGGAAACTCTCAGGGCTTATCTCGGCACCATCCCTGACTATGTCGCAGAAGGCACCGGCGGTGTAAAATTATCGGGCGTTCGAGCCGGCGGCCCGGCAGACAAAGCCGGTTTAAAAGGCGGGGACGTCATCATCGAGTTTGCCGGTCAAAACATCACGAATATTTATGATTACACCTATGCCCTGGACGCAGTTAAAATCGGAGTGGCCGTTAAAGTTGTGATTGTCCGCGATGATGAGGAGTTGACTTTAACGATTATTCCGGAAGCGAGGGAATAGCACACTTAACCCAAAGTTTGTTTATTTAGAGGAGGCAGGAATGTCAGGTCAAGGTTCCGGCGGCAATGTTTTGGCGGCGCTATCGAGTTTCTTCATTCCAGGATTGGGTCAACTCCTGCAGGGCCGTCTCTTAATGGCAGCCGTGCATTTTGTGTTCGCCGGGTTTTTGTGGATTTTCCTGCTTGGCTGGATCGTTCACCTGTGGTCCATTCTTGATGCAGCCAAGTTTAATCCGAAAAAAACATAATATAAAAAGACAGCTCTACCTGAGGGTAATTCACTGTTTTTATTTTGGATTACTTTTTTTTGAGTTCATAAAATCATGAATGAGAATTTAAGTGAAGGTCAGTTTGCCAGTTTAATAAAAAAAGTCTTCCAGCCAAAATCAAACGATCGCGTTTTAACTATTTTACTCGATATCCCAAATAGAGAAGTAGGAGACAACCCCAACTGGCGAGACCGGCGTCTCATTGCTTTTGAGTGGAAAACCACGCTTACGAAAATTCAAAATGATTTAGGTCTTGAAAAAATTGAGTTGGTTTGCTATGAAAATGTTGATAACAACAACGCGGATTTACCTGAAACAGTTTACCGGTTTCAAGGTGATCCTACAGAGTTGGATTCCGAAAAGCTCGTAAAAGGCGACGGCGCGTTCGACTTACATCAAACAGCGTCCGAGTGGCATATTGTACTGGCTCCGACGCAATTCTCAGCAACCGCGCCGTTAAAAAATCTGGCCAGGCAGCGTGGTTTTCGGGCGGCCAGCATGCCTGGTTTTCACCGCAAGATGATCCCTGCCCTTCAAATTGATTACGAAGAAGTTCACCAGCAAGTCATGAAAATGAAAACCAGGTTGGATGAAGCCATTGCCATTAAGATGAAGTTTGAAGCAACAGGCAAACCGTATCAATTCTCTGTTGATACAAGACATCGCACAGGTCACGCCAGCAGCGGTTTAATCCGGGAACCGGGAACCGCCTGGAACCTCCCGAGCGGCGAAGCCTTTATTGTGCCTTACGAAGGTGAGTTAGGTGAACCGAGTAAGACGTATGGTTCTCTGCCGGTACAATTTGGCGATGAAATCGTTGTTTATAAAATTGAAAAATTTCAATGGAATGCTGAATTTACGTTGGTTGACAATTTTACTATTGATTTGGCTGATAATTCTGTTCTAATTGTCAAGGATTCTGAATTTACTTTAATAGTAACTTCGGTTGGATCTAACGCGTTATTGTGTAATTTTGAGGAGGGAATGAACACTTTAGAGGTTATATGCAGTAGTTCATTTTTAGACCCTTATATTCCCCAACTAATAATTCCGACATTTTCATCTTTTAATGACTGGTCTATTTATGCTGATACTATAGAATCGTCATTCGTTAATATAAACATACAATTAGATGACAAGTATTATCAGGAAGCAGAAGAGAAAAACAGTAGCGGGGTGATAGAAACAAGATTTTTGCAATATAATATACAGAATGGATTTTTATACAAATATTATTATCAATATTATGAGGAACCAGATTTTAAAAATTATAGAGAAGTGCAAATTCAACGACAGGACTCAGATAGCTGGACGACTGTCCAAAGCTTCGCATCTTCGACTGTCCAAAGCTTCACATCTTCGACTGCTTCGGGCGGGGAATACTATATTTTATTTACTTCAATATTTACAGTTTATCTTCTCAGGAATTTGGTATTAAAAAAGAAAAAACTACAATAAACAATAATGAAACATCCATCTTTTTTCCACACGAAAAAATGGGTGGAAGAAAATTGACGGCCAATAGAAGCAGCACCAATTGGCCCTCGCTCTGGGAAGGCAACCGGCAGCGAGCCGGTTGAATCCCTGAAAGGAAATCCACCAAAAGGCGGAGCAAGTGTAGGCAAAGAGGCTGACCGGCCGGTCAGCCTCTTTGTTGCGTAGAGATCATTACTCTTCCCGATTCCAGCGTGCCTGGTTTGGTTTAGAGTTAATTGTGAGGGTATTTATTGACAAACAAAAAGGACAGTCCGATGCCGTGGCAAACGAGTGGGGATTATGTAACGCAGTGGGAGAGCCGCGTGTCCGCCAGACCTATGGAGGGTGTTCGCCGGACATCAGAACCGTTCCAAGACTGGAAGGAACACGATGAGTGGTGCGCTGCTGTAACCACTGGTTCGAGCGGCAAGGGCGGTTACAAACAAGCCGGGAAAGAACCCATCCGTGTCTTAATCGTCGACGACGACTCCGACGCTCGGAACGCCTTGGCCAGCATCCTGCGGCCCCACCCCAGCGTTTTGGTTGTAGGCACTGCCGAAAGCGGGACAGAGGCGCTGCAATTGGCCCAAGAGTTACGTCCGGCCGTAATCCTGATGGACGCCCAAATGCCCGGAATGGACGGTGCGGAGGCGACCCGGCGAATCAAAGAACAACTGCCAGAGATCAAGGTGTTGTGCTTGCTGGTCCACATTCGGGACATCCCCACCGCGTTGGCCGCCGGCGCAGACGCTTACATGATGAAGGACGCCGGCCGGTTGGAGTTGTGCAGTAAAATCAGGGCCTTGAGCTGCTAGCCCATTTCCCCCATCCGGCGGGACATATTCACGTTTTGGCTACAAGAAGATTTCCCCGGTTTCCGC
>JADFPY010000115.1 GCA_022562085.1 candidate division KSB1 bacterium
AAGAGCAGGTCAGCTTTTAGCTGTTTATACAAAATAGACAAGAAAACTAGTTATATGTTGATTTGAGCGGTAATTACAAAAAGAATAGCCACGGATTAACACCGATTCGACACGGATAAATGCATTGTAGGGAAAAACCAGACACTAAAATCGTTGGTTTGAACACCTTGTTTTAACAAGTTTCAATTTCAAAGTATATTCGTAAAAAAAATCATGAAAAAACAGTGGCCTTAAAAAACTATACACCTTTAATAAATCCGTGTTCCATCCGTGTGCATCCGTGGCCTGAACATTTCTTGCTTACCCACACAGATCGACATAGAGCCAGAAAACTCCTGCTGCAATGCAAGAGAAAATTCGGTCAGGAAGGCTACTCTTCGGACAGGAGCTTGGGTTGGCGGCTTTGTTTAATCTGGCTGCGACGGCGCTTTTCCTGCAAACGCCGTTCATTTACCCCGGGGGGTATTTTTGTTTTAATTCGTGGTTTGGGAATTTCCGTGGCTTTGCGGATTAAATTCACCAGCCGGTCGACGGCATCTCTGCGGTTCTTTTCCTGGGTTCGAAATCGCCGGGCCGTGAGGATCAGGACGCCGTCTTCGGTCATTCTTTTGCCGGCCAGCCGAACCAGACGCTCACGAACCTCATCCGGCAGCGTGGGCGCATTTGCAACATCGAAGCGGAGCTGCACTGCGGTTGCAACTTTGTTGACATTCTGCCCGCCCGGACCGGAGGCACGGATGAAATCGAGCTTGATTTCGTTTTCATTGATTGAAATTGTGTCGGTGATTTGCAGCATGGTACTTTAGAGGCCCGAATGGGAATGGATAAATTTCTTTAATTATTTAGCCGCCAACAATTTCTTTAAGACCCTCGATCACTTCATCAAGTTGTTCCGGTGAAATTTGTGTAATCCTACTTCTTAACCGCTTAATTGATAAAGTTCGGATTTGACTTATTTTCACCCAAGATCTTTTAGGTAATTTGGTAGCTAGTTCTAAGGTTAGAGGGAAACCGGCTTTAGGGGGTTGGCTGGTTAAAGCCATGGCAATCACAGTTCCAGATCTTTGATTGAAGACATCTTCACTAATTATAAGGACTGGACGAAAGCCAGCTTGCGCGTGGCCAATTGTAGGATTCAGATCCGCCCAAAAAATATCTCCTCTTAATATTCTGGCCATTCTTCAAGGTCTATAGAAATACCTTCTTCGGCCATTGCTTGTTCAAATTTCGGATCAAGCTTAGCGCACTCTCTGGCAAGGCGACCTTTATCTAACCGAACGATTTTTTCTTTCACAGCTTCCTGAATAGCTTTGCTTCGATTTGGAAACAGTTCTTTTTTTACCATTTCATCAAGTTTATCAACTAAGGTTTTCTCCAAAGTGATTGCGATTTTTGTGGTTGCCATAAATGCCTCCCGGTATTACAATTTATCATACTATAATAAATTAGAGAACAAAAGTCAAGTTCATAATTTCAATCAAAAACTTTGGGAGCCAAAACCTCACCTCAAAACCCGCTCATTCACATACTCCAACATCTCATAAAAAGCCGCGACGCTGAGCGCGTTTCTGGCGTGAAGACCGATAATATCCCGAATCATGTTTTTGACTTTTTGCTTCGTTTCAGTCTGACTCGCATCATCCTTTAAGGTTTTCAATCCGAGCAAACCTGAAGTCAACATTTCAATCCCGGCCTCCAATTTGGAGAAGAACCTGATTTCCCAATTGGAAGTCGCTTTTAAATCTTTAAGGATCTGGCGCAGCTCATTGATGCGGTATTGCTGTAATATCGAAAAATACTCAACGATTTGCCAGTCATCACCGGCGCTTCTATTGTTCAGGAAAATGTTAAAAGTGTCTTCCAGAGTATCCACTCGTTTGAAGGCGTTATTGACGCCGTGTGCATCTTCATCCGAAAGAATGCGCAAGGTAAGTCGCAGCTTCCTCGATAACCGGAAACGCGAACGGATGGCTGCTTCATTCAGCATTTTTTTAAACGTCAGTGAATCCTTTTCATCCAGCAACTTTAAGTGTTCCGGGTTCAGTAAAAGTTTCTTGGCGATTTGATAAACTTTCTCCTCGAGAAAAATCAGGTATTCATAATGAAGATTAGGATGCAGCCACTCACCGGCAGTTTCGATTAAAGATCGCATCTCATCGAGTTTCAGGAATTCCGAAAGACGCATATAAGTATCTGCGATTTCAGTCAGCGATCTGCCTGTTGCCATGATCATTCTCTGGCAAAATACCAGCCCGGCATGATTGACAATTTCATTGATGATCTCGGTGGCGATTATCTCCCGTTTTAAGGGATGTTTCCTGATATGCCTTGAATATTTTTTGGAGAGTTCTGCCGGAAAATACCGCAGGATAAATCGGTCAAACCAGGGGTCGGCAAACGCACCATCTCCAGAAACATCTGGGTTCCAACCAGTTTCGTAAATCCGATTAAAGCGCAAAGGACCGGCCTCGGCAGCGCCCTGGACTCATGTTCCAACTTATCCAGATCAGCCTCGAAGGGAATACAGTCCTTCGCGCGATCGAACAATCCTTGACGATTCAGAAATTTGATCAAAGCCCGAATAAAAACAAATTGGGCCGGCTGCCGGCGCATGTCCAGGGAAAGTCCGAGATTATTAAGGTAATTCTGCCGGAGCACCAAATCGATTTCTTCTTTTTCATATTTTTTGATGATGGCGTTTCGATCATCGATATCTTTGATGATTCTCTTTCGCCGCAAGATATCGAGTAGAATCTTAAGATTGACCTCATGGTCCGACATATTAACACCGCCGGAATTATCGATTGCATCCGTGTTCAACTGCACCCCGTTTTCGGCTGCTTCGACACGAGCTGCCTGGGTAAAGCCGAGATTTCCGCCTTCGCCAACTACTTTGGCTCTAACTTCGGATGCATTCACCCGGACCCGGTCGTTTGCCGGATCGCCGGCCTGAAAATTGGTTTCAAAAGCTGCCTTGACATAAGTGCCAATTCCGCCGTTCCACAGCAAATCAACAGGCGCACGAAGAATAGCCTTTATCAAATCCTCTCCGGAAAGGCTTTTCGCTTTAATTCCCAGCATATTTCTGATTTCGTAAGAAAGTTCGATTCTTCGGCTGTTGCGGTTAAAAATGCCCCCGCCTTTTGAAATCAGCTCGTCTTTGTACTCATTCCAATTCGCACATTTTTTAAACAGGCGCTTCCTTTCCTGAAAAGATGCCTTGGGGTCCGGATTTGGATCAAGAAAAATGTAAAGATGATTAAATGCCGCAACCAGTTTCATGCTTCGGGAAAGCAGCATACCGTTTCCAAAAACATCGCCGGCCATGTCGCCAATTCCCACTACTTTAATCTGACTTTTTTCCGGATTGACACCGATTTCATGGAAATGCCGCTTAACGGATTCCCAGGCGCCACGGGCCGTAATGCCCTGCTTTTTGTGGTCATAGCCGTTTGAGCCTCCGGAAGCAAAAGCATCGGTGAGCCAAAATTTTCTTTCATTTGAAATCTCATTAGCAATATCGCTGAAGGTGGCTGTGCCTTTATCTGCAGCAACCACAAGGTAGGGATCATCTCCGTCGAATCGCTTGATTCCTTCAGCCGGAACTATCGAACCATCTTTGGAAATATTGTCGGTGAGATCGAGCAGCGCCGAAACGAATCTTTTGTATGCGTTGACTCCTGCAGCCATCCGTTCTTCGTGGTTAGAAGCATTGTTGTTTTTGATGACAAATCCACCCTTGCTGCCCACAGGAACGATCAGTGTGTTTTTGATCATCTGCGCCTTCATCAGACTGAGGATTTCCGTGCGAAAATCATCCGGCCGGTCGGACCACCGGATTCCACCGCGGGCAATCCGGCCGCCGCGCAGGTGAATTCCTTCCAGGTCGTGAGAGTATACATAAATCTCATAAAGCGGAACCGGGGCGGGCATATTTTCGATAAGACCGCTTTTGATTTTAAAACTAATTTCCCGTTTGTTTAAATAGTAATTCGTTCTGACGATGGCATTCACGATATTGAAAAAAGTCTTGCAGATGGTTTCATCGAGTACAGAGTTAAGCTCTCGAAAAGAATCAGAGATCGCGGTCTTTGCTTTTTTAATGTCTGCCGGCTCGCTTTCCGGGTTAAATTTCACTTCAAAAAGGCAAACCAGAGACTTGGTGAATCGGGGGTAGCGAACCAAAACTTTCTGAATAGAAAAAAAAGTGTAAGCGTTATTGAACTTATAAAAGTAAGCGCACAAAGCCTTGGCAAGATCCAATTCTCTTTTGGTAAGACCGGCGATTCTGACCAGCTCATTGATGGGTTTGGAAGTCAGGTCCTCGTTTAAAACAGCCTCAATACAATCCGCGATACGCGTGCGGTCTTCCGGTTCAAGATTTTCATCCCTCTGAACGCCGAAGCTATAAGTAAACTTCTCAACCCCGTCGTGACGATAAATAAACCTGTTGTCGCGATTAATGGAAAATCCAAAATTATTAATAATAGGAACCAGCCGTCCCAATTTAGCGGGACCCGAGATGTAAATTTTGATTAAATCTTCATCATCTTTGAGCTGCTGATAATAAGCGACACGATAGCCTGTCTCATTTAGGTTCTCCAAAATTTCTAAATCGCGCAGGGCCTCTTTGGATTCTTGATGAACTTCATATTCAGGAGACATGCCGCCGAGGTAGCGATTCAAGGTTTCATAACCGTTGGCAGAATATTTTTTGAGAACCAATTCGCGAAAAACCGATGACCAGGTTGAAAACAGGTCGTGGGCATTTGATTGCAGCAACTGTTTGAGCTGCTCCAGGGTCTGGTCATCTGAACGGAAACCCAGAAACACGACCTCAATTTGATTGATCGGGTAGCGGATATTGTAAGCAATTTCGATTCCATGCTTCTGGTTAAAGTCATGTAATCGCTGATTTGGAATTTTGCCAGTATCTGCTGCAGGAAGAATGATCTCCGTCCAAACGATATTGTAATTTTCATCAAGGGCCAGGTCGTAACTGATTTCGGTGGAATACATGTTGTAGATGATTTTCATAAACCATCGCAACAGGAAGGCAGGCGGACGGGTGAGCCACAAACCAACGGGTAGAGACTGGGCAATTCTATAAAGCTCTTTTTGCAAATAAGAAGTCGAGGTTACCCGGAACTTGCTGGCCATTTCCTCAAGCAGACGTTTGATCGCCGGAATATCGTTCCGCAGGGAAAGTTCAGCGCGATGTCTGAAATGCCCGGCGAGCACGACATCGGCGCCGGCATTTTTTACGACGGCAAAGTACATTTTCCGTTCTTTATTGACATTGCTGCGGAGATTGGACTCGCGGTAAGCAACAGATTCTTTTGATGAGAAAAGCGGCCTTGAATTCAACTCTTGGGAAACAACCTCGCGAACTTTTGCTTTTTTAAATATCCCAAAATGTTTTGGCCTCAATTGATGGCTCTTGTAATGAGAAAGTCCCAGCATGACAAAATTCTCTTTTAACCAGGCGATTTCTTCATTCTCGGTCTCATGTTCCAAACAGAGGGAGTCCATCAAAGAAACCATTTTCGGGTAATCTATGACCACCTTGCGGAGTTCTTGCAGATTGTTGGAGATGTCTTTTTGAAGCTGAGCCAGCTCTTTCTTTTGTAGCCGGTTAATTTCAACATAAACATAGGATTCATTTTCGTCGGTGTTGACTGGATAATCTACCTGCGCCAACGTTCCGTCCTCAAGCCTTTGTACGCTGAGGATCGGATGAATGAGCAAATTGATATGAAAATGCTGAGAGTTGCAAATATCAACGACGGTATCGACGATGAAAGGGGAATCCGGCATCAAAATTTCAATCACCGAAGAGTTGGCTAACCAAGTGTATTTTGAACCTGGATTATAAACTTTGATCTGCAGCTCCTTGGAATGAACTCGAAAAAAGTCGTATCGAGCTTCAAGAAACAACTGCAAATTTTCAGGCGAGTAAAAGTTCTTCTGGTATTCAGGAATGTAAAATGAATACTTTTCGCAGAATTCTTTGAAAGAATTTTTAGATAACTTGTCCTTAGTCATTAATCCTTTCATACAACAAAGCACTCCAAATTATAAACGCATGTTTATAATAAAAATATCGTCATTATCTAATGATTTAATAAGTATAAAGTGTTATTTTATTTGGCAATCGGTCAATCCTGCGGAAAAAAATTGACCCCCAGTTGATAAGGTTTTCCTGGAGACTAAAATACCGTTAAAAGCAGGTGGATTTCGCGTAGTTGTTGATACAAAAGCAAGACACTATAATTTCGTTTTGTTTAATATGATTCGGGGAAAATTGCAGTTTTATTAGTAGACCATCTTCCTTTGGCAGCCATCTTTCAGGATGACGATTAAATGATATTAACCATCCCGGTTTAACAACCAACAAAGGAATAAGCCCACTTTTGATCGGCTGGTTGCTCAGCGGAATATCACCGCGAAGTTTTGCAAATTAGAAATAAATTTCTATTTTTCGAAATTCCCTTAAGGGATATTAACCGAAGTCGTGTGCTTCTCTGATGTGTCCGTTTCGTGTTTATAAATCCTACCCTCCTTCATCACAAACACAACTTTTTGCATCACTGAAATATCTTTAAGCGGGTCACCGTCCACAGCAACCACATCCGCGGTTTTGCCCTTTTCAAGGGTGCCCAATTCATCGTCGATTCCCAGTAACTCGGCGGTTACTTTCGTGGCAGACTGAATGGCTTCCATCGGCGGCATGCCACCTTCAACCATGAGCTCAAATTCCTGAGCATTTATACCGTGCGGGGATACACCGGAGTCCGTGCCAAAAGCAATTTTCACGCCGGCTTTGTAAGCGCGGCTGAACGTCTCTTGAATTTTCGGACCGATGGCTGCAGCTTTCGGCCGGACGAGATCCGGGAAATAGCCATCAATTTTGGCGCGTTCTGCAACCGTTACGCCGGCCAGAATAGTCGGTACATAATAAGTTCCGTGCTTTTTGAAAAGTTCAATCGCTTCATCATCCATCAAAGTTCCGTGCTCGATGGAGCGCACACCCGCCCGAATAGCGCGTTTCATTCCCTCCGCGCCGTGTGCGTGGGCCGCAACGTGCATGCCGTAATCTTTTCCCGTGTCCACAATCGCTTTAATTTCCTCTTCAGTGAACTGTGGATTTTGGCCGCTCTTCGCGACACTCAATACGCCGCCGGTTGCCGTGATTTTGATCACGTCAGCGCCGTTTTTGTACCGATGGCGCACAGCTTTTTGTGCGTCTTCAATGCCGTTGACGACGCCTTCCTTCGGTCCGGCGTCACCCTCAATTTGCCGGTTCAAACTGTTGGTGGGATCGGCATGGCCGCCGGTAGTCGCCAATGATTTACCGGCGCTGAAAATTCTCGGACCGCTTACAAACCCGCGGTTGATGGCGTTGCGCAGCGGTGTATTGATAACGCCGCCCAGGTCGCGAACAGTGGTAAATCCGGCCAGCAAAGTCCTCCTCGCAAACGGCACCGACCGGTAGGCGTAGTCTTCCGGGTTCATATAGAACTTTTCCGAGTAGCTTTTCGGACTCAATTCACCGGAAAGATGTACATGCATATCCATGAGTCCCGGCATCACGGTTTGATCCTTTAAATCGATAATCGTGTCGCCTTCATCTCCCTCGATGTAGCCGTTTTTGATTTCGATAATTTTGTTATCAGAAACCACTATGGACACCTCGGATTTCATGCTGTTCGATTTACCGTCGATAAACTTGCCGCAATGCAGAATGGTATTTTGTGCAAATAAAAAAACCGGTAAAAGCAGCACAGCTAAGAAACTAAGAAATGGTTTGTTCATTTTTTCCTCCTCATATTAATTTTATTCCAAAGTTTAAGTCTTTCAAACTTCTAATGCAATTTATTTTCTTTTGTGGATCATAAAATGAAGTCCAAATACGATGAGCCCGGCGCTTAGTACCATCATCCCGGTAATCGACTCATTGAAAAATAGCAGCGCCAGAACGGCAACGAAAACCGGTACCAGGCTATAAACAAAACTAGCAGTTTTGGTCGCCCCGATTTCTTTGATGCTTAAATTATAAAACAAATAACCAATTCCTGATGCGAAGATTCCCATGTAAAGTATGGCTAAAATCACGGATGGTGAAATAGCTTGAATTTGCTGAACAAAACCTTCGCTCAATGTAAGCGGCAGCAAAAGAATCACCCCGAATAAAGTGGCGTAGTAGGTCAAAGTAAAGCTGGTGTGTTTCTTAAGAAGTTCTTGATGAGCAGAGAATAAGCCACCCAGCTTGAGACAGCTAAAAACATCAGCAAGTCGCCGTGGTTAAACTGAAGTCTGAGAATGTTGCTGACATTTCCTTTGGCGATTAAGAAAATAACCCCGGCAAAAGCGATCGTGACCCCCAAGTAGTTTCTGCGGCTTAAATGTTCGTTTATCAATAATTTTTGCCGCAAATCCCGTTGCGATAGGATTCATTGCGTTGATGATCGCGCTGTTCGTGACTTTAGTAAATCGCAAGCTCACAAAAAGAAGTCGTGATAACCAACGATGCGAATAACCCTAATGGAATGACTAATAAATCAACAGCATTTTTTGCGTTTTCACGAATCCACCCGCCTGCAAACGATAAAAATAAAGACCGCTTGCCACGGGACGTCCCAGATCATCCTGCCCATTCCATTGCACGGAATGAAAACCCGCAGGCTCAAAACCGGCAACCAGTGAGCGCACTTGCTGACCCTGGACATTGAAAATCAGTAATTTCACTTCACCAGCCTGAGACAGCCGATACTCAATGCGCGTGCCGGGATTAAACGGGTTTGGGTAGTTTTGACTGAGGGTTAAGTCCCCCGGAATGGTTTCATTCTCCCCTGAAGAGACACTTGTCGGCACAGCGCTGAGGACTTCGATTTCCTTCCACGCCACCCAGGAGGGGCTCGCCAGGGTTTCTACTTTAATAAAACGGCCGGTCCACCCTGTCGGCATCGTGTACTCGAGGATTTGGCCACTGGTTGTCTGCCCGTCAAATTCATGCAGGAGTTCAAAGGTGTCCTGCGCAGTGGCCTTGCCAAATAGCTGATGCCTCGTCTGCCCGTCGGGGAACTGATCGACAATTAGATTTATCCTGTTGACCGTGAATGTGCCTCCCAGGTCCAATTCGATCCACTGCGGTGGGTGAATACCGGCACTCCAGTGCGTTTCCAGGTTGCCATCCACTGCCAAATCAGGCGGATTCTCAGCCAGGCTGTTAGACGCCGTGGCGGTCTTATTCAAGGCGATGTTTGGGCCTGCAAATCGGCGATCGTGCCGAATCACCCCGTCCATGATGGTCATTTCAATGGTGATGTCCCGGACCTCGAAGGGGTCTATCGTGAGTGGGTCCTGTGAGAGGACGGTCAAATCGGCCAGCTTGCCGGGCGTCACGCTGCCCTTGACGTCTTCCTCGAATGCAACCCAGGCGTTTGTAACCGCCATGGCCCGGAGTCCTTCCTCCACCGTAAGGTTGCCGCCATCCATCCAGGGGGGAAGCACCTCTTCACGGCTGGCTTTCCGGGTCGCCAAAAGGCTTATCGTTTGCATCGCTTGTGTAAAATGGAAGACGAATGGAAAATCATTGCCTCCAACAATTTGGATCCCCCGATCGGCCATCCTGCGCCAGGGGTAAACCCAGTCCAGAACGTGTGGCAGGTAGTGGGCTTCCCAAACCGGAGCACGTTCGACAATTGCCCAGGTGTACTGAATCGAGGCCGCAATGCCAAGCGCCACCATCTGATCCGCCAGGTCTTCACGCATAACCCGCAGGTGTTCCATCCGACTCCGCAAGACATTGCCGCCTCCCGCGAAGGCATTTTCGAACGCATTCAGGCCGACACCAATGGCTGAGTCGCCGATAGCGTGCATGGCAATCGGATATCCGGCACCCAACACCTCTGCGACAACCGCGTTCATTTCCTCCTGCGTTTTGAACAGGTGGCCATAAGGTCCGCACTCGTCAAGATGTGACTGGCGCGGCTGGGTCAAGGCCGGGCAAAGGCAGCTGCCGCCATCGGCAAATATCTTGACCCCGATTACCCGAAGCGTCGTGTCCTTCTTCACGGTATAGGGATAATTCATCCACGGAACCCTATCATCACCGCAATTTGAGTTGTATTGCAAATAGACATTGACCCTGATTGCCAACCTTCCCTCCCGGGAAAGGGTTTGCAGTGCAGGGATGAGGCCTTCCGCGTCGCCAAAGAGCTCATGGACGGTGGTGTAACCATCGGCTGCCATCTCCTGAGCGGCGCGTGCCAACCCGTCCAGATCACCGCTCCGAAATCCCTCGAGTAAATAATGGCTGTGCGCCTCGATCAGTCCGGGCACAACGGTACGCCCCTGAAGATCGAGGAGTTGTGTGCCGGCGACCTGCAGCGCGAGCACCTCTTCGTTGCTGCCGACTGCCGAAATACGGTTGCCGTCCACCGCTATCGCCTGACCATTCGGCAGCGCTTCATCCAGGGTAATCACATTGGCATTGTAGAGGATGAGGTTTGGACTGACATCCGGCTTCAGAGCAACTTTTGGTTGTGTCGGAGCTATCGAAGGGAAGAAAAGCGCCAGCAGAGTTACCAGCTTAAGCAGTTTTTGCAAGATCATAGTATCCTCTCTTTTTGTTTCAGTTTTCTGATGCCGCGGTCTTCGGTAAGAAGCTTCATCTGCTGAATGGCAATGGCGTTCAGCTTTATCAGCCGGTCTTTCTGGGCCAGGCTCTCATTGATAAAAAGGGCATTGAGGTTTTCCAGATTGGAGAGGCAGACCAGTTGGGAGACATTGGCATAGTCTCTGATATTGCCTTTGTTGCCACGGTTGTTCTCCCGCCATTCCTTTGCGGTCTGACCAAACAGAGCGACATTCAGGACATCTGCTTCACTGGCATAAATATGATTGATCTGTGCTTTGGTCAGTTGCCGGGGAATTAAATTTTGCTTAATGGCGTCGGTATGGATGCGGTAGTTGATTTTGGCCAGATTCCTTTTGATATCCCAGCCGAGCTGCTTGAATTCTTCTTCTTTGAGCCGTTGGAATTCCTTGATCAGGTAGAGCTTGAATTCAACGGATATCCACGATGCAAACTCAAAGGCGATGTCCTTATGGGCATAAGTGCCGCCATAGCGCCCCGTCTTTGCAAGCAAACCGATCGCCGCCGTCGCAGATATCCAGCGCTTTGGCGTCAAAGAAAAACTGTTCAGCCCCGCCTGATTTCTAATTCCATCGAATTCGATGGAATTAAACGCCGGGTTGTTGAGCTGCTCCCAGATACCCAGAAACTCAATCGTATTCCGGTTTCGCATCCAATTCTGGATGATGTAATCGCTACGCTTTTCATCCCGATGTCTGGCAATATCGGTCAATGAAATAAAATCTTCTTCCCGGTGCTGGTAGATCGTCACCGAACGAGAAAGTACTTCTATTTTTTTACTTTTTTGGGTCATTTTATCCGCCTTTAATTGTGGCAAATTCGCCATAATTAAAATCCCTGCACAACTCCATTCTTCAATATCAATTAGCGTCCATTAACGGTTTCCTCCCACGTTCACCTCGACAATGGTCATCGTATCGTTGCCAAAGATATCCACCACCTTGACTGCGAGCTTACGCCGTCCCGGCGCGCATTCGTGGAAGACGCTCTTCATTTCCAGGGAGCGGTCTTTCTTGGTGCGGAAGGACTGCCATTCGTTCTCGAAGATGAAATCCCCGGTCCAGCGTTCTTCCCATTCGTCGGTGTCCTCGTTTTTTTATCCGGATGATCTCGCGCTTGCTCTCGAAATCGAAATCCACGGCCCAGTAGTCGATCCAGTCGGTCCAGTTTTTTGTGAGCACCTCACGGTTGACGATGCCGTTCTTATCCTTGCTCACCTTCACGATTTGCCCCTTCTCCACAACGACGCGACTGCCATTATTTTTGATCGCCGCCTCG
>JADFPY010000116.1 GCA_022562085.1 candidate division KSB1 bacterium
GTTCAAAAAGATTTTGGGCCTTGCTTTTATCGCCATCAGACAGAACTTTCTTTGCTTCTTCTAACAGGTTTTTTGATTCAGTCGGAATGTTTTCTTCCAGCCAACTGCGGACTTGCGCTTCCGGTAAAGCGCCGACAAAGTCAGCAATCACTTTGCCGTCGGAAAACATTTTAACTGCCGGAATCCCGCTGATCCCATGTTCTGCCGACAGTTCCTGATATTCGTCTGTATTCACTTTTACCAACTTCCAGGTACCGCTGGCCTCGCCAGCCAGGTTCTCTAAGACCGGTGTCAGCATTTTACACGGCCCGCACCATTCCGCCCAAAAGTCAACCACGATCGCTGTGGTTTTGCTCGCTTCGATAACATCTTTTTGAAAGTCGAGGGTGACGTTTTCCATTCAGCTAATCCTTAAATTTAAAAATCATTTTGAATTCGAAATATGAAAACGCTCAATGAATCCATTTAGTTCCGAATGAGGCTGCGGTAAAGGGGTTAAAATTTGTTAAAAGAATTTTGCTTTCTTTTTGTAAATTTTTTTCATACTTTTTTTGAAAGAGACTTATTCATCTTCTTCCCGAATCCACCCGGTCAGCCCAAAATCATTGAGGTTTCAAGATGCGGGAGACTGTTTTAACCGCCCTGATAATTTTCTTCTCACTTTCCAGTTTGACTTCCAGCTTAAGTATCGCCCAATCGAAATTCGGCAATTACCACGAGAGAGGCAAAGATAAACTTGCGTCCGGGGATTGGCAGACAGCGCTTGAAATATGGTTCGAGGGCAAACAACATTTGGAGGAGCGAGGCGAGTCGGATCCGAGAATCGCGCTTTCATTCATCGAACTTGCGACTGACAGACAGGCCGAACAATACTATGAAAAAGCAAGTAATTTGTACTACTGGGGGATTTCACAGAATAGTTTAGAAAATTTTAAAAAAGACTTCGAAAAAGAGGTCGAAAGAATCTCCCCGATTCTCAAAAAGACAGAATACGAGGATTGGAAAAGTGATCTAAAAAAAGGATGGCCAGGGCTGCCGGCGAAAATCAAAACATTTTGGCTTGAAAAGGATCCGGATCCGACAACTGTCTTAAACGAAAGGCTCATAGAACACTGGGAGCGAATTGCTTACGCGCGCAAAAACTTTAAAAAGAACAAAAATACAATCTATGATACCGACGACCGGGGGTTAATTTATGTTAAATATGGAGAGCCGGAGAACAAACGCGAAGTCATCCTAGGTGATAACTCCGCAGAAATTTATAATGTTGCCTGGGAGTATAATATCTCTCCCCGAGAAAAGGGAGAATTTAGAGTAGCGATTGAGAACTATCTAAATTATCCGGATTGTGAAGTGTGGGCTTATCGTTTATTGAATTTACAGGAACCGATTATTTACCTGTTTGGGAGAGATGAAGGGAATGGTCCTTTCGGTTTGAGAACCAGCATTGAAGAATTCATTCCGGAACGTGCCTTTAGGGGAACGAACCGATGGGGAGTGGTTCCTGGCGCAGTCCTTCAATTGCTTTATTATAGCGAGCTCAGTTCTTTCGATATGTCTTTTTCGAGCCGGGTCAATGAACTTGATGAGAATCTGGCTCTCGCTACAAGACCATTCAAATCGAGCGCATTTTCCAATCGCAGTATCGCTAAGGGCCTGCATATTAAATTCAGGGTGGTAGATGCAGATAGTCCTGCAAAAAGAAACGCGCCAAAGGAGCAGTTCGACCCTGAGAAATATATTACATCCATCCCCTTGGTTTCGAATCGAACACGTTTTTTGGATAAAAGAAACAAGCCAATTCTGGTATTTATGGCTTTCGCATTTCCTCCTCAAGCCGTTAAAACCGACCCGTTGAAAATAATGCAAAGCGATGCCCTGCCGGATTATAAATTAAGTTTCAGTCTGCAATTGCGGGACGCTGATATGAAAATAACAGATCAAGTTTTCGCTCAGCCGATTGCTGACTTCGATAACACCGGTTTCTTCAAGATACCGCATAACGACACCCAGGTACATTACACACTTGCTGCGGTGGCATCCGGTTCTGAGGACGACAGCCTGACGCAAAATCTCCCAAAAGTTGGGAAAGTATTCTTCGAAAAAATTGACCTGCTAAATTCCGATCCGGAAAAGCTCGAAGTCAGCGATCTCGTGATTGGAGTCGAACCGTCCAATTTGCCCAATGCCGAGATGCTGCCCTTCCCGGTTGTCCAAACCGACAAAATCTGGCAGGGAGATGTGCTTCAAGTCTATTTGGAAGTTTATCATTTAAAAATTGATGAAAAAGGTTTTGGACACTTTAAACTGGACAGCAGGATTATCAGACTGAAGAAAAAAGGGAAGAAATTTGAACGTCGGGAACTGGTGGCCACTTCATTTGAATTCAACTCAACCGGCAGCACCGTGAAGGAAGATTTCAGAATTTCTATGGCTAATTATAATCCGGGTAATTATGAATTGGAAGTCGAAATTTCGGATAAGATTTCTGGGGAAAAGAAGAAAAGAGTAGCAGCATTTGAGATTAAAGAAAAAATCACAAGTTCGATGAAGTAGAGAAATAAAATGTTGGAATTAGTACTTTGGCGTGAGATATTAAATAGGGATACCAATTGGCAAACATAAGTTTGCAGTGCTGACAGCAGATTCAGTTTTGATAGATACATTATTGGTTGTTTCAGGCGAAATGTATCTAAACGTTGATACAGAAACCGGTAAGATTTTAATTCGGTAACTCACCGCGTCAAAGCCGGGGCATGCAGCACAAAGCCGCTCTTTTCCATCCGGTAGTGCTTCCGTAAATTAATCAAATTGGCCGGCATAACCGCAGTAAAACCAAACCGGCGGCGGATTTCATCCATCGCTGATTCCAGATCTTCACTGCGAGTGCGTTCATGAAACAGCTCGCCCTGCCAGTTTTTGCATTTAATTTTCGAAACCGCCAACCCCACGCGGTGCACCCGCAGCCGTCGAAAAGGAGTCTCCTGCAAAAGGGTCTCGACCATCCCGTGAATAATTCCGGTGCTGTCGGTTAGTTGCGACAGACTGCGTGCTTTTTTAAAACGCCGGTTGCCGGAATAATCGATTTTAATTGAAACGGTCTGTCCCACCAGTTCCTCTTCACGCATTTTTTTACCGATGCGTTCGGTGAGATAGCGCAGCACTTCATGCACCAGATCGAAGTCGCTCACATCTTCTTCAAAACCGGTTTCTCTGCTAATCTGTTTTGGAATCTTGCGCTGATTTACTTCGCGGGAGTCAATACCGTTGGCAAACTCCCAGAACTTTTCGCCGTTGGCGCCAAACAGTTGAATGAGCAGCAGCTTCGGAATCGCAGCCAGCTGGCCGATTTGAAAAATGCCTAACTGATGTAGCCGCTCTCTCGCCACCCGTCCGATGCCCGGCAGCTCTTCAACCGGCAAAGGATGTAGAAAGTCGAGTTCTTTGCCGGGCGCCACGCTGGAAACACCATTTGGTTTGTTTTGGCCCGAAGCGATCCGGGCAATGAATTTCGAAGTGCCAATCCCGCATGAAACTGTAATTTTAACGGCCCGGTAAACCCGCGCTTGAATTTCCCGCGCGATGTCTTCGCAAGAACGCTTATGAAGTTTTAAGGTACCGGTTAAATCCAAATAAGCGTCATCCAGCGAAGTCATTTCGATGGCAGGCGTAAACTGGTAGTAGATATCTTGCATGGCCCGGGAGACGGCCTGGTAGTGTTCAAAATTACCTTTGAGAAATGTGGCGTGCGGTACCAGGCGTTTCGCCTGGCCTAAAGGCATACCGGTGTGTACCCCGAGTTTGCGGGCTTCGTAGCTGGCGGTGTGCACCACCCCGCGCTGGTCCGCCGTCCCGCCGACGATGACCGGTTTGTTGCGCAGCGACGGCGCAAACCCTTGTTCCACCGATGCGAAGAAGGCGTCGGCATCGATGTGGAGAATGAGTTTCGAGTTTGAAGTTTCGGGTCCCGGGTTACGAGTTGAGAGTTGCGAGTTCCGGGTTTCGGATTGCAGGAGACTCATTTAAATTTCTTTCCTTTCATATCAGTCTCGCGGAGATAGTTCATGAGTCCACCAATGAGACTGCCAATCTCAATTGAAATCGCAGACAGGGTTTCAAATGTATTCTTGTTAATATAGCCTCGATCAAAAGCAACATAAAGTTGCGCTCTTACTTCGCCACTCGAGCCCTTTGCAACGGCGAGAAATTCCCGGTTCCCATCTCTTCTCGAATCCTTCAGCTATATTACTCATAATCGAAACACTTGCTCTTCGAATTTGATCACGTAAGCCGAAATCTTTTGTAAAGGCACCTTGATTCGAAACCGTGTAAACCTCCCGTGTAAGTTCACGAGCTTTCTGCCAGCTCTCGATCTCCTCAAAACTTTTAAAAGTAGGCATATTTTTCCTCCTTTAAACTCGAAACCAGTAATTCGAAACTCTTTAGTGTACTAATATACACCATAATATAGCACTTTGAAAATTTTTTGCAAGAAATATTTTTCTAGGAAGGAATTAAGGAAAAACAGATGATAGAAGAGAAGAGCGAAAAGCGTAGAGCGAGAAGCGAATTTTATCTAATCGCTTCTCGCTCACACGCTCTTTCGGGGTCTTGCTATTTCATGGATGTCTCCATTTCGCCCGGAATATTTTTCACGTATTTCTCCAGCCAATTGGACATTTCCCAGAGCATATGCATAATAGACTCGCGTGCCCGGTAGCCGTGGCTTTCATGCGGCAGCATCACCAGCCGGGCCTTACCGCCATGCCCTTTGACAGCATTAAAAAAGCGCTCGCTCTGCATGGGGAACGTTCCCGAATTGTTATCCACCTTGCCGTGAATCAGCAGGATCGGTTCATTTACTTTCTCGGCGTGCATAAAAGGCGACATCTTGAAATAGACTTCTGGAGCTTCCCAAAAAGTCCTCTGCTCAGACTGAAATCCAAATGGTGTGAGACTTCGATTATACGCTCCGCTGCGGGCAATGCCGGCAGCAAATAGATCGGAATGCGCCAACAAATTCGCAGTCATAAAAGCGCCATACGAATGCCCGCCGATGGCAATTCGATTTCGATCCGTGACTCCGCGGCGAACCACTTCGTCAATAGCAGCCTTTGCACTCGCAACGAGCTGTGTAACATAAGTGTCATTGGGTTCCTGATCGCCTTCGCCAATAATTGGCATGGTCGCGGCGTCGAGTACGGCATAGCCTAACGCTGTCCAAAGCACTCTCGACCACCCGGTAATTCGATCAAAACGATGTGGCGAACTTGTCACTTGAGCCGCTGCCGCGGCGCTTTTAAACTCACGTGGATAGGCCCACATCAGCATCGGTAAAGGTCCGTCTTCAATTTTGTAATCCGGAGGCAAATAAAGTGTGGCGGTCAGTTTAACGCCATCTTCACGGTCGTAACGAATTTGCTCTTTTTGCACATTTGCGAGTTGAGGCGTGGGGTGAGGAAAGTCCGTGATTTGCTCAAGCTTGTTCTTTTGTAAATTGCGAACAAAATAATTCGGAGGCTCCGTTTTTGATTCCCTCCGGGTCAACACTTTACGCTTTTCAGCGTCAACAAAGTTAACGACGCGCTCATAAAATGGTGCTTCAGAGCGCCACAGGCGTTTGGTTTTTTTAGTCGCAAAATTGAATTCATCCAAAAACGGCCGGTCCCCTTCAGGGGAAGCGCCATCGCCGGCCAGATATAAAACCTTGCCGTTGGTTACTAAAACTGAGTGACCGTGGCTATTTGTCTTCGAGAGCGGTTCACCCGGATCATTATACCTGTCCTGGTAGGAATAATCGAATAATAAATCCGGCTCGGTTGTAGAGGCATCAGGTTTGATTCTCCAGGTCCTTACCCTGCGATTTTGCCACCACCACTCATAAGCTAATGCAAGGTCGCCGGTGCCCCAATCGATACCGCGGTACCGTAGTTCCAAGGACACAAGTTTTTGAGGCGCTGCTAAAAAAGGAGCCTTTAAGGTATAAACAATATCACGAACTTCCGCTTCTTGCTTAGGATTTCCGCCATCCTGGGCTTCCACCCAATAGAGGGTTGCATTAGTATCCGAGCGCCAGTCAAACGAACGAGGCCCGGTCGGGACAGCGTTACGGCCAATCGGCACTTCCTCGGCCAAAGGCAGATCGGCAATCTGTTTTACAACGTTGCCCTTCATATCCCAGATTTCAACCTGATATGGGAAACGACGTACCGGAACCAGATAAGAGAGCGGGCGATGAAGGGTCTCAACCAAAATATATTTACCGTCGGGAGAAGGTTCGGCACGCTTGATTAGACCTGAAGAGCCCAAAGGGGTGGTTTTGCCGTCGAGATTTACCTGAACTGCTTGAGCATTTAAATAATATTCGAACAATGCTTCATCATGGGTATCCTTCAGGAGATCCTGGTAAGTACGCGCAGCTGCTTTTCTACCGGTTGTTTCCTGCATGACCGGGCCAACGGGAACAGTTGGTGCAACTGGCGGCTCACCACGATCATCCGGAACAATTCTGCATATTAAAGTCCGGTTATCTGAAACCCAGTGAAATGGGGTGCGGTAAGCGCTATTTACTCTTAATGAAATCAGCTTGCGCGCCTTTCTTGAAGCAACGTTTGCAACCCACAAGTTCTGACCATTTTCTTCGACGGCCAAAAAAGCGATATGCTTGCCGTCGGGCGACCATTCGACATAACGGATACGGGCCCCTTCGGGAAGGCCGGTAATCGGTACTTCTTCACCACCGGAAATCTTTTTTAGCTTCAAAGCTGAAAAATATCTACTACGGCTTGGTCCGTTGGTTTTCGGATTGATTCGCAGACCGGCGATGCGAAGTTCAGGCTGTGCTAATTCGGAAATGGATGGCAAACTCGGCCTTTCTAAAATCAACATCCAGGTGTTTGTCGGGTCGATGTCTACAGATGGCGTAGAAGGCGCATCCACTAAATCGGCTATCACTTTTGCCGGCATTTGATAGGTTTGCTCAGACGTGTCTTGAGCAAGCATTGGCGCTTTACTTAGACAAAAGACTCCCAAAATCATGATGAAAATAACTCTGAACTCACCCATTCTAATAGAGTGCATTAAAGAATTCAACATGGCGGACTCCTGTTATTTTGTTGTTTAGTTGGAGAGTTGAAATATGTCAAATAATTTTATATTTGTCAAGGGATTCGTAGAGCGAGGAGTGTAAAGCGATGAGCGAAAGCGCAATCAGGGTTCGTCTTGCGCTTCCACCCCTTCGAAAGGGACTATTATAAATTGTAAGTTACCGGCACCCAGTTTTTAGTCTTGCAGGAGGACTTTGGGCAAATAAAAGTTGGTTCATTTAAATATGGAATGAGGTTTCGTTGAAATTGGGTTTTGCATTTTCCGCAAATTATAAAAACTGCCTCAGGGGAGACTTCAAAATAAGAGGGCACAACTGCATTCTTTCGGGCTGCTTTGCGCTGCCACCCGCGGCGTTTTTGTGAGCTTCGGCCGAACATATTTGAATAATCGACATCTATTTATGCGAACTCCAATTTCCGTGGGATAATAAAAAAGGCACAGTCCGAAAAACTGTGCCTCTGTATCTCCCTTCAGGATCATTTAGACAGGCAACCGTCCCCTGTAGGAGTAGCTATCAGCCACCAAGGGGAAAGGTGATGCCGGCCATAATCTGGATGCCCTTGGTCTTGATTTCAGTGTCGTCAGACGAGTCATCATTAATGTCCGATAGACCAAGGGAGTAACGCCCTTCGACAAAAACGGTGTTATTGCCCATTGGCAAGCTCACCCCACCGCCGAAAGCAAGTCCGAAGTCGATGCTCTTGACGTCATCTTTGACGTCTTCATCTTCCGCTTTGGCGCTAAGCAAGAACCCGACAGTTGGACCAGCCATAACATAGGGCTTGGTATCGCTGCTACCAAAGGCAAACTTGAGCATCGCTGGCACCTCGATATAGGATATCTTGAATTCGGTTTCAAGAGTGAATCCTTGCTCTGAGAATTTTAGTTTTGCGCCTTTCTGGAGAAACATTGGCTCCAACTGCAATGCTAAAGTTTCACCCATGCCAAAACTCAAGATACCGCCTATTCCAAAAGCGGTGCGGTTGGAAAGATCCACCCCGTCGTCTGGGTCAACACTCAAATTTGCCAGGTTTAAGCCGCCAATCACACCAAAATTGACTTGTGCGGTGGCAGGTAGAACAGTAATTAGTGTGAACAACGCCCCCACTAAAACACTCATTTTTTTCATGATAACCTCCTATGAAAAATTTGTGAGCCAACGGCATGATTTGATTATGAAAATACAGATTGCCGTTTTTCTGTATTCGATGTTACTAACTAATAACTTAATCACCTCCTTTCGAAATTTATTAGAATATCCCGATTTTTAGTAAGAACTATTCCAGCATCGTTTGCACCGGCTCTTCCGGTCTGGCTTCAAGTTTGTTGCGCTCAATTAAACGCACACAAGTATTCCAGCGCAAGATTGGGTCATCGTTTCCGGAGGGTCTCATCTTTTCGGCTTTTTCGAAATGCTCCATGGCGTCACGCAGCCATTCATAGGCGAGATAATTTCCGCCCGGAATACTTTGATTGAGGGTCGCTTTGCCCTGGCGTTCGCAGATAATTCCGGCGTAATATTCGCGATCATATTCCTCTTTCAAGCGCGGGAGTAATTGACGCGCGTCATTTGGATCAACAGATCTGCCCTTGCCGAATTGATCCGTAACTGCCAGCAAGAGAATGACGATTGTCTTTTGATTATCAGCATCCACCTCAAGAATATCCAGACAGATACTTTCCGCCAAACGCGGCTCATTCAGCAGTCGGTATCGTTCTGCTTTTTCGATGGCTGCCGGGATACCTTTTTCTGATAAAGGTTTGAGTTCAAACATGAGTCTCTCCTGGTCGTAATGTTAACCTAATTTATTAATGATAAAATTTTGTTGTTCGTTTTTGAGGTTATTTGTATTTTTTCGAGTTTCGCAGCTTAGAAACTCCATAAAATAAACCCAGTTACAAATGTGCCAAGAATCGCGCTGCCATAACAAAGAACCGCAATCAGTTCATTTAAATGTTTGACTTGTAAGCCATCGTAAAGTGTGAACCGGAATCGATGCGCCCAGTGCAGAAGAGAGAGAGAAATAAGAGCAAAGAGGAATAGACGTGTCAGCGGATGTTTTACCAGAGTCAATAAGTCTTCGTAGGCAGGCGGCTCGATCCAGCCAAGGGGTATCGCGAGACCAGTCAAAAAAAGCAGCACAGGTATAGAGATTGCAGAGATTGCCCCCCCGGCGCCAAACAACCCCCACCAAAAAGGATCAATGTTCTTTTTCATAAATGACTCCTTAGTCAGCTATCAGCTTTCAGCTAAAACAGACGGCTGACCGCTGAGAGCTATTAGCTGATAGCTTAAATTGTCAGTATCATCCACATAATCGCCGCGGAAAAAACCACCCAGGCGGCATAGTTTGAGCCAGCGATCAGCGCATCCGGGATACGTTTTTTCCCGAGGCGAAAGACCAAAGCTTTCGGTGCGAGATTGAACCAGGTGATACTGTGGAAAAGCACAAACAAAAGAGCAACACCATGCAAAACGATTGAAACCGGAGTTTTAAGCCAGGTTAGGAAATTCGCATAAGCCTCCGGCCCTTGCGCCAAAGCGCGAATTTGTAACAGCAAAACAACTACATAAAACGCCACGGCTAAACTCGTCAGCTCCCTCAGAATAAATTTGGTGTAGGCCCATTTCTGCATCCACCAGAAAATGGGAATGCGCTTTCGGTACCACTTGGGGTGGTATTTAGTGTAATTGGGATTGTTAGCCATGTAATCTTTTCTCCAAATGATATCTGAGGATTGAGGATGGAAGATAGAGGATAGAAAAAAACATCCATTCTCGATCCTCCATTCTCGATCTCAAGTTTCTATTTAGCTCCCCACGGCATCAACAAAGACTTCCACCAGTTCGCGGTCCCAGCCACTTTGAAGCGCTGAATCGCACCGGCCGGATCGACGTCTTTCGGGCACACTGCGGAGCATTCTCCCACTAAGGTGCACTCGAAAATGCCATCGTCCTCGGATAGTATCTCAAGTCTCTGCTGGTTTCCTTGATCCCGGTTGTCTAAATTGTAGCGCTGCGCAATGGCTATGGCCGCCGGGCCAATGAAAGTCGGTTCCAGGCCGTAGACCGGACAGGCTGAGTAACATAACATACAATTGATGCACATGCTGAATTGCTTGTAGTCCTCAAGCTCGACAGGAGTCTGCAAGTACTCCCCCTCAGACAACGGCTTCTCTTCCTCGCGCACGATCCAGGGCTGTACCCGTTTTAATTTCTCCATAAAATCGGTCATCTCGATGACCAGATCCCGAACCACGGGAAAATTGTCCAGAGGCTCAACCCGGATGGGCCCCGGCAAATATTTTTCCAGGAAAGTCGCGCAAGTCAGCACCGGGGTGCCGTTGACCATCATGCCGCAACTGCCGCAAACGCCCATGCGGCAAGACCAGCGGTACGACAAGGTGCCGTCGATATTGTCTTTGATGTAATTTATCGCATCGAGGATGACCCAATCTTTGCGAAACGGCACTTCGTAGCTTTGGAAAACCGGCTCTGCTTCTTCTTCCGGGCGATAGCGTGAAACTTCTAGTGTGATGTTTGTTGGCATAAGACCTCTTTGGATATTATTGCATATTATTTACTTTGCTACGCACTAAATTTACCTGTTTAACGACGCAAATCAGGCGCGCTTGACGCAAGACTCTGGAGATGCACAAAGTCTCGAATCTTCATTAAAGCAGAATCACGCAACTGAAGCGCGTCGGCTGAATTTGCTTTTGTTAGGCCAAGGGGCCAAGGTGGTGTTCAGCACGGCCTAAAGGCTCGTGCCACACAAGTTCTTTTTCATTTCATGTCAAGGGCACCCGGCGTGAATTTTATTGTTATACGATTTTCTCTATTCAAGACAAAATCTACTAAAAAGAAACAATTTCATGATGACAATACTGTAACTCTTTTTACAGTATTTTGATTTATAAGTTCTACTGTTTTCTTGGTTTGGATTTTAATCCAGGAGTCACTTATTGCAATAACTTCACCTTTTATACAATCAGTCCATCCCGGCACTACACCTAGATATACTTTTACTTTTTTACTTTGTAAATCTTGTAGCATGAGTTTTCTCCATTTCAATCACGTTTCTCAAAACGACCGCTCAATTTGTCCTCTCCAATATCACCGTACAACAAGTCTGAGCCTCCCGTAACCGTATAACGGCCTGGCGCTCAGTTGCGGCGGTGCATGTGCACGGTGTCTGCGAGACGAAAATTAACTTTGAAAAAGCAAAAAACTAACCAAAAAAGCACGCGCCCCGCCGTCAACTGCAGTGCCGTGTTAGGCGTCATTTCAGGGTACTAAAACTTGAACCGACTCCAATATAGCTACTTACCTGTCAATGTCTTTTCAGTAATCGTAAAAACGATCCAATCCCCTTCAACTTTTTGCTTGTACTCCAGTCCCAGATAATTTGCTATTGTTTCCCAAACTTTCCCAAAACAAGCATCCACTTCTTCATTTGTAACACCAGTTCTGGCATAGGCTTTGACGGTAGCTTCCCCGTATCTATTCATTCTTCCTTCAACCGACGTTTTAGACTCACTCAAGATTTCCATACGGAAATTTTTGTCTGGTTGCAGATTCCGATACATCCCTTGTATGAATGGCGATATGCCCTTTCCCTTGGCTCCCTCCCAGCTAGGAGTAAATGTTTCGCCAATAAATTTGCCGTAGTCTTCTGCTGTCTTTCCCATGGACTTGGTGTAAGCAATGCTAGAAGTAATAAAAGCAGCAAGATTGCTAACTGTGCGGTCCAACTTTTGTTCAAGGTACAGTTCAGGCAACTCAATTTTTTGATCTGTCTTTTCTT
>JADFPY010000117.1 GCA_022562085.1 candidate division KSB1 bacterium
TTTGAGGAAAACTCAACTTCATATGACCGGATAAGACGGATTAGATATTCAGAATATGTCTCACTTTGTTCCCGAGGTATTTCCTTTTTTTCATAGGATACCTTTTTTACCCTTTCGCCTTGCTCAGACTCGATAATCTCGTATTTGGGATTTTCAATGTCTTTATATAGCCAATCGTTTTTTTCGACGAACATTCTTGCTATCTCTTCAATTTCCTCGTCAGAGATGGCCTTCACAGTTTCAGGTTGCAGATTTTTCGGTTGTATTTCACCGGTAGTTTTATCGTAACAACGTCCAATGATTGAAACAAGTTTGCGGACTAAATCTACAGAAGAAGTCTTAACGCGTTTGGACAGTTCTACCCCAAATTCTCCGGAGGCACCCATTGTATAACTTCGAATTCTGATGCGTCCCACGTCCTTTGTCTCATAATCAAAGTGATCTTTGTCAAGAATTAAAGCCATTTACAGTTCCTTGTTGTTTGACATCGATTTGCAAAATCTAACGCCGTGCATAACCTGCCCCGAAAGTGCGCTGGTACTTACTGTCGCGACCCCAGCAAACGCGCTGCGGGCTGCAGAACTTCAGCATCTCGCCCCTGCTTCGGGGTCAGGTTGATGCGCTTTGTTAGGTATTTTCTCACCCCCAAAATGTTCCTTGACAGGCTTAATTATTAATGTTACGTTCAAAACAGCTCTTTTTAAAACTAAATAAAACAATAACATAACTCTTTAAATCAGGAGGTGATTCTGAATGAGAAAATTTTTGATAATGCTAAAAAGCCTTACAATAGGTGAGAAAATAGGCATTAGTATTGTCGTTATCTTAAGTATAATTGGAGAGATTATAAATGTCATTGTATTAGTCCGACTTTCGTAGATTTTCAATAATCCCCACCATAACCAGGTGGGGGTTTTTATGTTGCTGAATCGTCCTCAGTAACGAGCGGGAGTCGCCACTTTAGACGGTAAAATTTCCATAAGCGGAGCAGCATTGTGCTGACGATAACCAAAACTGAGATGAATATGCACCCTTCACCCCCACGCTGGAAATTTAATAGTTCTGTAGAAATCTTTTTTGAATTTGATAGTTCTGTAAAAATCTCTTGCGAAAAATAGAGAGCCAAGCCAGGGAGACAGATAACAATTAATTGTGCGATGTCCCTTGGCCAACGATAGATTGTCAGGGTTCTGCCGTAGTATTTTTTCGATGAAAACCAATCGATGGTTGGTTTTTGCTTCTGTGGGGTATCATCTTGGTCTTTAGTGAGTTCTCTCAAAAAATCACATAAGTGGCCTATGATAAGGTCATGGTGCATAATTAGGAAAGTTGTTGCTAAAGCAGCATAACCAATGGCTATCATAACGAAGAAATAATCATTATTTGAAAATGCTACTCCTATTAATATTGCAGCAAGAGCGATGAACGAAAACAGAACTTGGTCGCGGGCTTGAATGCGGGCTGATACTTCATTAGTTGCTGCTAAGTACTTCATATTTGAATCTACCATGATTTAGCTCCTTTTCAAGTTACAGAAAAATAAGAAAGATTTGCCAGAGTCTCAAACTTTTTGTTGAGGTAATTTAGGTCTTGAGCCGCCTAACGATGCGAGTCACCTGCGCTGCCATTCAGTGCACTTAACTTGATAAAAAGACAAAACTTGCGACAGCACTCAAAACCCTGAAAACTCGCCCCTTCGGCAGCGTCAGGTGGATGGGCTGTTGGAACCGCGCAAACACCCGGAAGCCCCGGGGCAGAAAACCACTGCAACGGTGCAAACCCGAAATACCGTGCCGGCCGCCTGTCTGCGTGCACCGCACAGGCAGGCCTGACCCCAAAACCCGAAACGCAGAGACCGCCGAACCACGCCGAGATGATTTTCTTGAAATTGAGATTTTGTCTGCTTTGAAAGTTCATCGACTAAAAATCCATAAATTTTGAGAAGCGAGACCCGGACGAAACCCGGCCGCACCAACTTTGAAACCACACACCTGTCTCTCTGTTCTTTTGCCCGACCGACTCACCGGAGTTTGACCGCGCGGCCAACATAGTGGATCGATGGAAAACCTGTCCATGCGATCAACTCATATAACTGGAAAACTTTCCAGCTATTTTAATATTAACCCCACAAACATGGAAAAATCAATTGACT
This sequence comes from candidate division KSB1 bacterium, assembly GCA_022562085.1. NCBI lineage: Bacteria > Pseudomonadati > Candidatus Zhuqueibacterota bacterium. The sequence continues at coordinate 2,153 of JADFPY010000117.1, forward strand.
TTTTCCATGTTTTGTTTAAATATTACATATGGGGGAAATTTGAAACAAATTTAACTTATACGAAAATGGAAAACAAGCAAAAATTACAAAAATTTAAACCCGATCCTGACGCTAAACTATTGGATCAAGTCAAAGAGGTGTTGCGCTACCACCACTACGCTTATCGCACCGAACAAACCTATTGCGACTGGATTCTGCGCTATCTGAAATTTCATGGCGGCAGTACGCACCCACGCCAGATGGGGAAGGCTGAAATAGAACGCTTTCTCAGCCACCTCGCGGTGCAGGGCAAAGTTGCGGCTTCCACCCAGCGCCAAGCTATGAACGCTCTCATTTTTTTGTATCGTGAAGTTCTCCATATTCCTATGGAAGAACATCTTGCCCCCATCAAAGCCAAACGGCATCGAAATTTGCCGGTGGTAATGGCCCAGGCTGAAGTGCAACGGGTGCTGGCGCACATGGCGGGCGCCCACGCCCTCATGGCACGATTGCTGTATGGCGGAGGATTAAGGTTGATGGAGTGCATCCGCTTACGAATCAAAGACATTGATTTCGATAAAAACAAACTATTTGTGCGGGCCGGAAAGGGTGGCAAGGATCGCGCAACGCTTCTTCCGCAATCTATTTGTGAGGAATTGCGCGCTCATCTCAAAAAAGTGGAGACCCTTCATAACCAAGACCTGGCCAATGGCTATGGCGCAACGTTCTTGCCACATGCCCTTGCTCGTAAATACCGGAACGCAGCCAAAGAGATTGGCTGGCAATATGTTTTCCCTTCAAAAAAACTAAGTGAAGATCCGCGTTCCGACGTCATTCGCAGACACCATGTTCTGGAATCGGGGTTACAAAAAGCCGTAAAACGAGCCGTACAAAAAGCCGGGATTCATAAACCGGTCGGATGCCACACATTTCGCCATAGCTTTGCTACCCATTTGCTTGAAAATGGCGTCAACATTCGCATTGTGCAAGAATTGATGGGGCATGCGGATGTTAAAACCACGGAAATTTATACCCACGTTATGGAAAAAGACATCAACTCTGTGCTCAGCCCATTGGACAAACTAACTGAGACCTAACTTCTTATGCAACGTTTCTCACTCTTATTTAATTCATCTTTTGAAATGAGTTAACTGTTAACGCGGATGTTCGAGTAACATGTACAGCATATTATCTGTGAACGCAGGGTCTTTAGTCATTTTCAGGTGTTCCGTGAATACGAATAAAACCTGAGTCCACTTGATGGGTGAAACCAGAGCGGGTGCCCATTCTCCACTTAACCGTTCATCCATGAGGGCGCTGCTGCGCAGTACCGTGCCGTCGCCTGCTGCCTTTTTTATAACTTTGATTTCACCATTACTCCGATCCACAGAAATGACAGCAGTAGTCGAAAGGGCATCGCCCGCAATAAGAAAGAGATTGAGGCTATCTGGTGGAGTGGCAGGAACATCGAGCGCGGCTGTAAATTGTCGAGCCTGTCTCAAACATTTGCGTTGATGATCCAGTGCGATTCTACGACGCGCGTCAAGATCGGTTACATCTGGCAGTAGCCACTGAAGTACTTTGTCTTGGTCGGCTGCGGCCAATCCCCACCCCATTTTCTCCCAAAGCTCCGGATTAAAGATATCTTCTATTATCCCGGCGTCATCAACAAGAGCCCCGTGGCGGCCACGAGGGAGGCCTTGATAAGCGGCAGGCATTGTACCCAAAATAGCCGGCTCGTATTTTGGCAGGAAAATCGCAAATTTTCTACCTTCTACAAGCTGGACAAGTGCCTCGACCGACCCCGCGTTTGGCGGTCCGACAAGAATTACGCGCTCAACGAAGCGACTGCCTTCCCATGTAACCTGCGGGATGGAATCATCCTCGGGTAAATCCTTGCCGCCAAAGCGAAGATAGTAACGTGCCAGGAGTCCGCCCATGGAGTGTGCGACCAGGTCAAACTTGACATTATAATTTTCAATGCCAAATCGTTTCTCAATTTCGGCTTGGACGTAGGCTCGTTTCTCCAGAATGAAATCGTGCAGCAGTCTGGCATTCTCAACGTTGTCGCGTCGCCAATCGTGATCAAACTGGAAGCAAGTAAAATGATCGCTTCCATAATCAATGGCGCCAGCGATTCCAAGCTGTTCATCCCTGTATCCACCCAGACCCAACGCGCCAAGGATGTCCGCATACGCATCTAGCTCAAAAGGCAGACCAAGAAAATTAACTTTGAGGCGATCCAACGCCCCGTCAGATACGACGCTGTCACGAAGCGAACCCAAGGTCGCACCCTCACGCATGGGTAACGCAAACAATCGCGCTCCATCCGGCTTTTGCGGATTGGCATATCCGCCTGCAAAAGCGCCCCACACCAGCCGTCCCGATTCGGAATCCACAAGTTTTGATCCGAGAATACCAGGAATGAGAATCACCGGGTTACGTCTTTCATCATGATATTGAGCGGCTCGGTTGTAGAGTATGCTTAAGTCAGGTGCTTTACGTTTAGCCGCACAGCTGATGAATAGCAGTGAGATGGCGGTTAATAGCATGCAGAAATGGTTTGGAAAGGTTTTAGAATAAATTTTCATTTATGCCATTCGTTGTCAAGATTTTGGGATATTAATTTCAATAACTAAACTCCTTAAACTTCACCCGGAAGAAAAGAGAATACATCATTGGCACAAATCCTAAAGTCAAAATAGTAGCGAAGAGTAGACCAAAAATAATCGCTACTGCCATGGCTTCGAACAGGGGTCCTCCGCCAAACCACAATGGGATTAGACCCCCCATTATCTGCTTCTTTAGAACAGTTCGAAAAAATTATTCTGCCAACTAAAGTTCTGATATCGTGCCGGTTGCCGGCCTCATTATTCCCAGTTTCTGCATGCGAGATCGTAGTGTATTTGCATTAATCCCCAAACGCAGTGCCGCGCCCTTTGGCCCTTCGATACGCCAGTTGGTTTCCTCAAGAACCGACACAATATGGCTGCGCTCGATTTCTGCAAGGGTGCCCTCGTTTTCAGCGGGGGCTGCCGGACTTTTCAGCAGCTCCAAACTTTCGTCCACTTGCAGGGTTTCGTCTCTTGCCAGGATGATCGCACGCTCAATGATGTTTTCCAGCTCTCTTATATTCCCGGGAAAGTGGTAGGCTTGCAGAGTCTTCATCACCTTTTGCGGCACGCGAGAAATCTTCTTTCCCAATTTTCCTTGGTATTTCTTGATGAAATGATTGACCAGCAGCGGAATGTCTTCGGCACGCTCCCGAAGCGGCGGGAGTGTAATCGGGAACACATTCAGCCGGTAAAAGAGATCTTCACGGAATGTTCCGGACCGGGTGGATGCCTCAAGATTACGATTTGTGGCTGCAATGACCCTGACATCTACTTTAAGAGTCTGCGTGCCCCCGACTCTCTCAAATTCACCTTCTTGCAAAACACGCAGAAGCTTAGCCTGTAAGTCCAGGGGTAAATCACCAATCTCATCCAGAAAGATGGTGCCGCGATCTGCAAGTTCAAAACGGCCTTGTTTACGGGATAATGCGCCGGTAAATGCGCCTTTCTCATGGCCGAAAATTTCACTCTCAATGAGATTTGCCGGCAAAGCTGCACAATTAACTTTTACCAGCGGCCTTTCTTTGCGAAGGCTTGTGGTATGCAAAGCCCGTGCTATGAGTTCCTTGCCGGTGCCGGTCTCCCCCAATATAAGAACGGTTGCATCTGTCACAGCTACCTGTTCCACATTTCTCAAGACTTTCTTAAACGATTTACTGGTACTGATAATTTCATCAAAGTTGTGTACAAGTTTGATTTCCTCTTGTAAGTAGACATTTTCAGCCTGCAGTCGGTCTTTTAATTGTTGGACTTCGTTAAGAGCGTTGCGTAGCACCGTTTCAGCTTGTTTGCGCTTGGTGATATCGCGTAGAATGGCTGTGAGGATTAACTGGCCGTCTAATTGTAATTTTGAAATTGAAGCTTCGGCCGGAAATATCTCACCGTTTTTGCGACGACCGAATATTTCCCTTCTCTCTCCAATCAAGTGTGATGTCAAAGCAGAACCGGCAAATTCAGCAATATGACTATGGTGCGCCTTGTGGAATTTTTCCGGTATAAGATGGTCGATGGATTTTCCGATCACTTCGTCTTGCGAATAGTTAAAGATTTTCTCAGCCCCTTTGTTGAACATGATAATATGTTTGGATTCATCTGTAGAAATAATAGCTTCTCGGGCAATGTCTAAAATCCCGGAAAACCGCGCCCGGCTTTCACGAAGTTCTTTTTCAGCCTGTTTACGCTCCGTGATGTCTCGAAAGGTAACGACCGCTCCTACCAGATTATTGTCATCATCCCGAATTGGCGTGCTGATATATTCAACCGGGAAGCTGGTGCCATCCTTCCTCCAAAAGACCTCGGTGTCGACACGGTGAACAGCCCCGTCCTTAAACGCGGCGTAGATGGGGCATTCCTCCCTGGGGTAGGGTTTACCATCAGATTTAGTATGATGAATGATGGCATGTTGCGGCTTACCGATCAGTTCCTCTGCGGTCCAGCCAAGCATGCGAGCCGACGCAGGGTTGGCAAAGGTGGTGTTACCATGCAAATCTAGCCCATAAATTCCTTCGCCTACCGAATTCAAAATGAGTTCGTTTTGCAGCCGAAGGTGTCCGAGTGCCACCTCCGATTGTTTGCGTTCGGTGATTTCCGCTTTCAACATCGCATTGGCTTTCGCAAGCTCGGCAGTCCGCTCCTCGACCCGATGCTCTAACTCGTCGTGCGCCTGCTGCAACGCCTGCTCAGCCCGCTTGCGCTCTTGGTTCAGTTGTATGCGGTGCAAAGCCATAGAGGTTTGACTCGCCAGCGTATCAAGCGAGGCAGTTTGAACAGGCAAATAGGGTTCGTAAGAGGTTTTACCCGCAAGGACAAAACCGAAATCACGATCGAGTGTTCTCAACGGAACCAACAAAAGCCGACCTAATCCTTTGGTATGTAATTTAGGAAAAAGTTCCTTTTTGACCTCGATTTCACGAATTGTTTCACCAGGAACAGCGTTAGCATTTTTCATTGTGGAGAAAACTTTTTCGATTTCCTTAACCAGAGATATCTGGAGGGGTGAATTGCTTAGCTGACCCAACACCCGCAATTTGTCATCTCCCGCCTCTCTGAGAGCTACAGCGCCGAACTTGACCCGCAACGCGGCGGTCACGGCGCTGGCGATAAATTGGGCGACATCTTCTTCGCTATCGTAGAGTGCAAGCGCTGCACCGATGCCTAATAGGGAGTAGGGGTCAATCGAGGTGAGTTTTTGTGCTTGAGTTTTGGGAGCAGTACCGGTTTGCATGCCCTGAAGTGCGGAATCCTCCAAAGAGCGAACCATTTATTCACGTTCCGCGAATTCTTTGAGTAAAGTATCCGGGGAGACGTGGAATGGGTTGGGAGCCAGAACATCACCCATGATGCATAATGGGTGAGAGCGCAGGGCATCCATGACGACATCGCCGCTGAATTGCATCAAGTCAAACTGGCAAAGGGCGAGAATATCCCAGTCTTCTGAGACTTTGTCATAAAGTGCTTCCCAACAAAGCATTTCGTGAACCGATGTTTTTCCAGCCAGGGCCCAACCACCGTCTCCAGCCCAACGCACAAACGGATAGCCGGCGTTTAGCGACTCCTTTTCAACCTGGTCGACCAAAGCCCGCATAGCATCTTGGCTGGTCTCGCCGGCATGCAAGAAAAGTTGACTGCTCTTGCGAGCGGTTTCAGGGTCAACACCTTTTGATTTAAGCCATTCGAGTAATTGGTCTGCGACTTCAGGACTGGAAATGACAACACATTTGTCCCCCCTGCGAATTCCCTCCGCAACATAGGGACCCAACACATTGAACATCTGACTGGCGCCACGATAGAAATGCGCAATGTGGTCACCGACCGAACTGGTAACGTCACCAAATCCAAGCGGAATTCTGATGTCGTTGCCATCTTCTGTTTGAGCACACATTAGAACCTCTCGTAATTTATATTACTGTAGGTGATGTAATATCCGCAGAGGATGCAAACAATTTGTTACAAAGTAGAGGTATTTAGCTAAAAATGCAAGAGATTGTTCAGATTTTGAAACGCCCGGAAAAATAATGCTTTAGATCTTTTTTCTAAGCTTTGCGGTTGTCATATAAATTTCTGTTTGAACTGAATCAAGCTATTCATTCAAACTCTGATTGCCCTTAGGTCCGGCAGCACTAACAACCCTATCTGATTTCGGCAATAACGACCAATTCAATTGCTGCGTTCTTCGGTAATCTGCCATGTCCGAATACGGTTCTCGCATGTCCCGATTTTTCACCCAAGGCTTTTTTAAATAAGTCAGAGGCGCCATCCAAAACTTTCGGGTGATCAATAAAATCATCCGAACTGCTGATGTGGCCATTAACTCTAACAATCTTTACCAAAGGATCAAATGAACCGAGTTTCTTTTTAATTTGAGCTAAAACGTTGACTGCAGCTAATTCCGCTGCTCGATAACCTTCAGATACAGTCAGCTCTGAACCAACCTGCCCTTGATAAACCAGTTTGCCATCTGAAAGAGGTAATTGCCCGGAGATGTAGAGCATCTTTCCGCTAATGACTGCGGCTTCATAATTGCCGATCGGTTCCGGCGGATTTTCTAACGTAAATCCCATTTCGGCTAATCGTTGTTCGACCATTTTTATCTCCTTAGAGTTGAATCATAAAAAAAAAATTAGAAACTGTCCAAAAAGTAAAAAAACTAGGCCGAAGGGGTCCCGCCGAGGGATTGCTAAGCGTAGAACTTCGAAAAAACGCTCGGCGAGACGCTTTCGCTCTATTCTTTTTGGATAGCCTCTGTTAATACCTCATCTTTCTTACTTTATGCCGCCCAGGGTAACAATACAATGTTACCGGCGACTTGATTGCTGGCAATCAAGCGATGGGCCTCTGCCACCTGGCTTAGCGGCAATGTGCGATCGAGCATAGGTTTCACTTTACCCTTGCGAATGAGCTCAAGACCCAATTGCAAGTCTTCCGCATCGCTGGCCATGGAGCCGCGCAACTGCTTTTGTGCGAAGAAAAGCGATCGAATATCGAATGTAACTTCAGGACCCGCGGCAAACCCAAAAGCAACAATCACGCCCATTGGTTTGGCCGCCTCGATGCTCTTGGCCAAAACATCTCCGCTCAAATTGTCGATGACAACATCAACACCTTGCCCGCCAGTCCATTCCTGCACACGTTCAACAAAATCTTGCTTGCGAGTGTTAACGACCAAGTCCGCCCCTGCCCGCTGAGCAAATTCACCCTTAGAATCACCACGAACGGTCGTCGCCACCTCTGCACCAAGCGCTTTAGCCACCTGGATTTGCATACTGCCGGAACCGGAAGCGCCTGAGTGAATCAAGACCTTATCGCCTTGCTTGACTTCTCCAACTTGCTTAATCGCATGAACCGCTGTCGCTAAAACCACCGGCAGTGTGGCCACCTCTTCGGGTTTTAAGCCGGTATCATCCTTTACAACTGCGTAGGCAGGAACTTCCATGTACTGGGTGTAGGTTCCACTGATGTGTAATCCTGGCAGTGCAAAGCTTGGGGCGGCAATAGCAGGCCGAATGTCGGTCTCCTCATCCTTCTGAGGATATCCCGGTACGACAATGACTCGCTCTCCGATTTTGAAACTGTTGACCCCTTCACCCAGTTCCGCAACTTCACCTGCAGCATCAGCGCCCAGAATATGAGGGAAGGGTAGTTCCGGCACGATCAAGCCTTCTCTTATGTAATGGTCAAGCCGGTTTACGCCGGCGGCAAGTACTTTGACCAGAACATGTCCGGGTTTTGGTGTCGGTGTTTCGATATCTTCGACCTTGAGCACGTCGACATCGCCAAATTCACGAATAATTGCTGCTTTCATTTTGTTGCCTCCTTTTTGAGATTAGTTTGAAGTTTAAAGTTATTTGTTGGTCGAGAGACAGTCAAAAGGAGTGCCAAGATAAAAAAGCCACTCAGGTATAAAGCTAAGCAGTTGTTAATAAATCAGATAGAAATGGAGGGGTTGATTACTATTTAGAGGTAGGAGTTAAAATATATTTTCCAAATATAGAAAATTTTTGAAATTTGGAAAATTCGAAGACTATTTCTGCTATTTTAGCCCCAATTTTCTCATCCTCGAGTCTAAGGTTGACGCATTGACACCGAGAATCTTTGCAGCCCCTTTTTCACCGCTGACCCTCCCTCCTGTTAATTCAAGAACTTCTAAGATATACCTTCTCTCGTTTTCCCCAAGAGACAGCATTTCTTTGGAGTTAGAAGTTTTAGTCTTGGCAGGAATCCAATCACCTAACTGGAGTGTTTTACCTTTGCTGAGAATAACCGCTCGTTCGATGATATTCTCAAGTTCTCTTACATTTCCGGGCCAATCATACGCAAGGAGGGCGTCCATTGCTTTTGGATTTATCGATCCGATCTTTTTGCCAACTTTTGCACCGACCTTCTCACTGAAATGTTTAACCAGCAAAGGGACATCCTCTTTTCGCTCGCGAAGGGGCGGACTAATAATAGGAAAGACATTTAGCCGATAATAGAGATCTTCACGGAAATCGCCGCTCTCTAAAGCTTTCTTTAAATCTCGGTTAGTCGCTGCAATTATTCTCACATCTACTTTAATGGTCGTTGAAGATCCCAAGTGCTCGAACTCACCCTCTTGCAGGACGCGCAGAAGTTTGGCCTGTAATTCCAGCGGTAAATCGCCAATCTCATCCAGAAAAATGGTGCCGCCGTCCGCTAATTCAAAACGACCCATTTTACGAGAAAGCGCACCGGTAAAAGCTCCTCTTTCATGGCCAAAGAGCTCACTTTCGATAAGATTCGCCGGTAAAGCAGCGCAATTCACTTTGACCAGCGGCCGTTCTTTGCGATCACTAAGATTATGAACTGCACGAGCGAGCAGCTCCTTGCCGGTACCGGTTTCGCCGAGAATCAAAACAGTGGCGTTGGTCGCTGCAACTTGCTCCACTTTTCTCAGCACATTTTTAAATACCTTGCTGCCGGTGATGATTTCTTCGAAATTATGAACAACTTTGATTTCTGCCTGTAAGTAAATGTTTTCCGCCTGTAGGCGATTCTTTAGATCCTCCACTTCCTCCAGGGCCTTCCGAAGCTTTTCTTCAGTCTTTTTTAATGCGGTAATTTCTTGACCGTGACCGATCACATGTGCAACATTCCCTCGCTCATCGAGAACCGGACAAAACATCCGCAAGTAAACCTTAAGATGACCGCCCTTGTCCATGATAGGCTCTTCAAAGGTGACCAGCCTTTTCTCCGCGATGCATTTATCAATTTGTTTTTGCCGGTTATCCGCAAAGGACTTAGGGAGACGTCTCTTTTCGCAGTACTCGTGATGATTCTTACCGATAATCCAGTCCCGCATTTCAGGATCATGAATTCCAGTCGATGTGTTGAAAAGAAAACGACCTTCACTATCCAAAATACCAAGCTCAGCCGGAATATTGTCTAGCAAACGCCTGAGTTCCAATTCCGCCATTAAATTCTTCTTTGAGTTATCTTTCACGTGCTTAACCTATTTTTTTTACAAAACTCATTTTTTAAAGTGATTTAAATAAACTTAAAAAGCGCTATTTTAAAAGCAAGGAAAGTTTTAAATGAGGGAAGAAACGACAAGGCCCTTAGTTACATTTGAACTTAAATAAATAGGTAATGCGAGAGAAGAATATACGTCGCTCATTTTGTGTTCTTTTTATAT
>JADFPY010000118.1 GCA_022562085.1 candidate division KSB1 bacterium
GGTAAAACGAAAAAGCCACCCATGGAAAGTCGGGCCGGAAGATTTTTTTACCGAGTCTGAGCAGGCGCGTGAATTGTTCTCTCAACTCATTGGTGCTAATGCCGACGACGTGGCAATTATTCCGGCAGTAAGTTACGGCATTGCCGTAGCTGCCGAGTTAGTGGCTGTCAAAGAAGGCGACGAAATTGTAGTGCTCGAGGATCAGTTCCCGTCAAACTATTATCCCTGGTTGGAACTGGCGCGGGCAAGAAATGCGCGGTTGGTTACTCTGCCTCGACCCAGGGACTGGGATTGGACGGCCGCTCTGCTTGAACACATCAATCAAAAAACCGCAGTGGTTGCTCTGCCGAATGTTCACTGGACAGACGGCAGCATTATCCATTTGGAAAAAATCGCCGAAAAATGCCGGGAGACAGGTGCGGAGCTGGTACTGGATGTGACCCAATCCCTTGGTGCGCTGCCGATTTCAGTGAAAGAGATGAAGCCGAGTTTTCTGGTGACGGCGGCTTACAAATGGCTTCTCGGTCCCTATAGTTTTGGATTTTTATACGTACGCCCGGATCTCCAGAACAAAATCCCTCTTGAACACAATTGGATCAATCGGAAAAACAGTGAGGACTTTGGCGGGCTTGTCAATTACCGGGATGAATTTCAAACCGGCGCGCGCCGCTTCGATGTTGGCGAGCGCAGCAACTTTGCACTGATGCCGATGGTCGTGGCCGCTTTGCGGCAGATTCACGAATGGGGAGTACCGCAAATTCAAGAATCGCTGTCTTATTTAACGAGCCTCCTTGCTGCCCAGGCCAAAGAATTAGGCTTAACTGTAACTCCTTCTCAAAAGCGCGCCGGGCACATTTTGGGGTTACGTTTCCCACAGGGGTTGCCGGAAGGGATTCTCCAGCGCCTGGCCGAGAAAAATGTTTTTGTCAGCATTCGCGGCAGTGCCATGCGGGTTTCGCCACATTTATATAATAGCGAAGAGGATATCATGCGTTTGATTAAAGTTTTGGCTGAAACTATGTAAGGAGAATGAGTTAGGCGCAAAATTTAAAATATTTATAGTTCCTTCCAATTCCATCCTGCCGATTGGGTTTAATATTGAACTTTTCCAAGAATTTTGACGATGATTTAATGATAAGCAGAAGGGATAGCCAGGCGGATAAGTAAGTGCACGTGGGCTGTCGCTTAATACGAATTAGCATCAACGGGTTAGCAACTTTTAAGCAAGAAATTTTATGGCAGCGGCCAAATCAAAACATCAAGCCGAAATAGATCTTGACAAGGTTGATCTACACAACCAGGAGTCTAATTGGAAAGTATCGCAAGGATAATAAGCGTAAACCATTAAAAATCAATAAACAAGAAAGCTTTTTGGGAAGATTTTTTATTTGTAGAATTCTCAAATTTTAACGCAACTTTAACGAAAACGATTATATCCTCAAATCGGGCTCTAAACTTAGTGGGTAGCGGAGTTGATTTTGAATGGGAAGGAGAACCGAACAACCTAAAGCTCGATGAATTTAGTGCTTCAGTTAGAGCCTAAAGGAGTATTTAATTCCTAAACCCAAGGTGCCTCGATAACGATGCAATTTTTCCAGTTCTAGCAGGGCTATCGTACATTTGAAATGTTTGAACAAATTTAACCGGATACCCCCATTAATTTTTTCGGCATCGTATTCAAGCATCAAGGAAAAAAATGACGGTGCAAACAATTCTGCACCGCCAAAAAAACCCACAAATTGGTGCTGGGCAGAGGCGACCCAGTCTACGCCGTAGCCCAAATGGAGATCGACATTCAGAGAATTAAACAGGTTAAGGCTCTTTGTGGCGACCAGGTAAGAAGCATTAAATTGCTGGGCGTGTGCTTCACCTATAAAGCCCATTGGATCATGTAAACCTAAAACAATGGCTGGAAATTTCTTGGATTCCGATATAATCTTAAATCTAAGATAGATAACGCGATCTCCGATGCCCCATGCCTTCCCGACTTTGTCTGAGCGGACAACGACGAGCGAAGTCTCCAAGAAAGGTAGATACCCTAGGGTTATGTAATAAAACTGATCACCAAAATCATTTTGACGAAGGATAGAATATTTAGCTGGTAAGTATCCGAAACCAAACTGAAACTCGCCATCTTCAGCAAGCTTTGCGGTCGGTATTGTCATGAGACCGTTTACACCAGAAATTTGAGATAATGCAGGACAGACCATGATAACCGCAAGGAGTATCGCCAAAAACATTGTTCCTTTCTTGTTGATTTTCATACTTGTCTCGCCTCCGTCATTAAAAACAATCGTTAAATCTTTGTTTGGCATAACATCAGCAGTATTACATAACCCTGGGTAACCTTCAACAAAGAATGGACTTAGCTACCGCCACCTTGATTATGAGCTTCGGTTGTGCAATCAGTTACACAAGCCTGAACATCGGGGTTTGCAATATTTTCAATGCAGTTTTTAAGGTTGGCACACGCAGTTGCTTCACCTAATGTCTTCTTCTCCTTCTTAAAGACTTTTTTACAATCCTTGACGTCCTTTTTGTAGCCTTTCTTACATTTTTTCAAACACTTTTTCAGTTTCTTAAATTCTTTCGAATCGAATTCTACTTCAATTTTCAGCGCCTTGTCCTTTTTAACTTTTCCTTTGGGACATTCTACGCGAAATCTATCAATTTTAACCTTTTTCAGCTTCCCTTTTTGAAGAGATCCGGTGTGATCTTGAAACTCATAATTCACCCATGCTGTAAATAATAAATCTTGTATAGGTGACATGATATCAGTTTCATCGTAACCTTCTGCGGCAATCACCAGTAAAAGCGCATTGTTAGGGGTTTCGGGGTTTGCTAGAGCGGCGGTTGCTTGCTCTCGAAACCTGGTAACAACGTCCTCAAAGTCAACTAATGATAACCATTCATCATCTGGAATGGCTTGTTCGATTTCAAATACCTCACCCCAACTTAAAGAGAAATCGTTATCATTCAAAAAAAGCACTTGATCTTCTGCTAATTCAGAAATAAAACCATCTGGAAGGACATAGTCATTATATTGACTCCCTATAATAGGTCTTCCAACACCGGTTTTGTCGAGCAAATGCTCTATGGCTAATTTTGCTTCCGCTTGTGTTCTAGCGTTCGCAAGCGCATCCACAATTTCGGCGGTCGGAATTTTCGAGGGCTCTTGCGGTCCAATGATTTGCGTACTACACATCCATTGAGAACAACAGGCAATCGTCAGCAACATTGCGAAAACTTGGTTTTTAGGGTTCATGTTTCACTCCTATTTTGGGATTAGTTAATAAATGTGAATTATGTAATTATTAATTGACATTTTGTAGATTCAGCCGTTTAGAAAATTGGCTTTTAACAAAAGCGGGATTGAGGCGTTCAATGAACTCTTCTATTTCGTTTCCTGTACTATATTCAGTGCCGCCTAGTTGTAAGCCTCGATAACGATACTCCCAGGCAAAATCCTTAGCTGGATGTATGCGAATCCACTTTTTTGACGGATATTTCTTTGGAAAAAGAGGAACGGAAAACTTGAAGCCACCATTCCGACCTTGCTCAGTTTTCAATGCAAAGAAACCAATTTTGACCTCTCCAAACTCACGCATCATGTCAAACCTTAATCCTTTATCTCGAAAGAGATATTGCCCAACAGTTATTTTGAAGCTTAAGTCATATTGAGGGAGGCGGTATTCTGCATTTAAAAGTGTGGTATAATCATTCAGTGGAGTATAAAACCAAACTCCTTTTGTGTAGGAAGCAGTGCCAGTATATCCAATTTTAGCGCCGATTGACCATAAACCGTTGCTATGGTACTTTTTAAGTTCCAGGTCTGCACCGTAACGATTATGTGTAAAATATCCCGCTGATGTCGACAAGAAAGTATTCTTGGGTAATCGAAATGTTTGATTTAGTGTCAGGATGCCTGGTCTAAAATAATTATCTTTCTCATTAAGCTCATTATGAACAGGAATAATCAATTGGGCTGATAGACGCATTCCAGGCCATAGACTCGTGCCAAGCTCCGGGACCAGATTTAGCTGGGATTCAACCGGATCATCATAATTACCGAACTGGGCTTTTAGTTGAGGATGAACAATAAAATCAAACGTGTAACTAGAATTATTTTCTCTAGGCTTTTTCCGAATTTTTTTCCAAGTTGGATCAACTTTGAAAGAAATATCAATTACCTTTACAAAATCGTTGTTTGAGATTCTCTCGTCATAGAAATCAAGATATTTTTTTACAGGTACGGTGATGAGAACCAAAGGGATCTTTCGATTTTGTGGGATTAGCAAAATGCTTTCTTTTTCTTGCAAGAAAGGAAGGACTAGCCTTATCACCTTTTTGACGGCTCTGAGTTCGTACCGATAGTGCATGTTCTCGTAGGTTATAATTGCTTGTTCATCGTCCAAAAGAATCGCAACATTTTTAAAACCCTCTTTAATCAGTTCTAGCTTTATCTGATATTCACTATTGGCTCGTTTGAGTTCTGATATATTTTTTTTCTCTGTGGATGGAGCACAAAACACATGCTGTGTGAAAAATAATGACCAGAAGATAAATAGTATTGGGGTAAACCTATATTTCATGATAATGCTATGGAGTCTAGTTCATTAAAATATCAGTATCTCGTCTCTGACAATGGCTCGACCTCAGAGCAACTTCTTTGCCAAAAATGATCCGCGAGTAATTGTTTATCTTTAGCTCTATTATAATCAACGCTTTATTTAAAACACCGGGAAGGGATATTGGGTTTACACAAATGATATTATCTGAAACATACGTTTCAACTAGTCACAGGACATGCTTCAACAATGTCTAAGGTTAATTTGGGATGATATTAAATATGTGAGGACATTGCTCTAAATATTACTGTGCCAGGCACATGTTTTTACTCAAAAACTGTCGATAAAGGGTAGTCCATTAGAAGGCGAAGAGAAAAGATTTGTTCTTTGGGCGGCTGCCATAGGGAGCCGTTTTTTATGGCAACCACTTTCACCGTAAAATAACGCAACTTTAACGTAACCACTTTTTGAGGTGTACAAAAAAACAATAGTTTAGGTCCGTTTTTGCCGATATTTATTCGGTCTACACATCCTCAATTCCATTTATAGTTGGGCCCGATCTGGCGGGTCGGTTATGCAAGTTACCATGTCGAACGGCCCAGCCTTCTTGAATTTACTTCTTCGAAAGAAACTTTGAAGTCCGATAGTCACTTTGCTGCTACAAATTCAGCCAGTGAAGAAGTAGATTCTACCTGGTAACCAAGATTTTCTCTTGCAAAGAAAAGAGATTTTTATTTAATTCTTTCAAAGAAAAACTTCCTATCATACAGAACATTGCACAGCACAGAAAATGCCGAACAGTCAGGCTGAGTGCCATGATCTTCAGACGATACCGCAACTGTAGCCAGAGTGGATTTTTTCTCGACTGCAAAGGTTCATATTTGAAAACTCTATGACTCCAAACCAAGCCTCTCCTTTTACAATGTTTAGCGGCGAGCACCTGAGTGTCATGCTTGTCATCACGGCGCTAACTGTGGGCTTACCATTCCTAATTAAAAAAATAGATTCTGAAAAAATAACCAGAACCATTGCTGTCAGCATTGGCATTTTTTTACTATTCATCAAAATAAGTGAACCGTTTGTCAGAGGGGATTCCTTGCAGAATTGGCAAAATGAGCTTCCGCTGCACTTATGCGATCTTGCTGCCATTCTTACCGGAATCATGCTGATTAACCGTAGTTACTTTTTTTATGAGCTCACCTATTTTTGGGGATTTGGCGGGGCTTTGCAAGCGATGATGACGCCGTCCATTGAAAATGGCTTTCCCCATTTCGACTTTTTGTACTATTTTATTGGCCACGGCTTGATAATCATAGGCGTGATTTATGCGACCGTTCTGTTCAAATATCGTCCGGTTTTGAAATCGATTTGGCGGGCCTTTGTGGCGGTGGTTTGTTACGCCGCCCTGGTTGCGCCCATAAACTGGATTTTAGGTACCAATTACATGTATCTTTTTGGAAAACCCAAAGTACAATCCCTCTATGATTATCTTGGCCCCTGGCCCTGGTACTTGTTGAGCCTTATCCCGGTTGCATTTTTGTTCTTTTTCCTTTATTACAGTCCGTTCTGGATTGCCGATTTGGTCAGGAAGCGGCGCCAAAGAGCCAGTTAAACACCCCAAAAATTCACTCAATTTAGAAATTTCCTTCACTTCGACCTTTCAACAGATATTCCATAATTAGTAGCTTCTCCCCATCATACATACTATATTTGGTATTTTTTCTTGACATTAAGAAACCTATTTGCTAACTTTGCGTATGATTCATGGTGTAATGATTGGTGTAACGAATAATGAGGTAATATGAGAGTTTTGAGTTTTCAAATATTTTTCACGGTATTTTTTTTAGGCGCTTTGCTGGGACGTCAATTTTCTGACGAACGCGAACTTGTTAAGTTCGAAGCATCCCTTAAAAAGCTGCAGGCATTCGTAAAGGCCGACACTGAACGTCAGGTTAAACAAGAAAAAGTGATCGGCATAATTGATAGTTTCAATCCGAGCATGCCACTGGAAATGAAACAGGAAATCGCGGGTGAAATATATAACATGAGCATCAAATATCCGAACCTGGATGTTGAACTCCTTTGTGCTACAATTACACATGAAAGCGCCCGCACCTGGGACCCGTCTGTTGCGTCAAGAGCTGGCGCCATTGGGCTCATGCAAATTATGCCGGCTACCGGAGAGTGGCTTGCCAAATATGAAAATTTTAAATGGCAATCCGCCGAGGAGACGTTGGTCAACCCGATTTATAATATTCGAATGGGTTCGAGGTATCTTTCAGCTTTAATTGAAACATATGAATTAGACGGCGGGCTGGCGGCTTATAATGGCGGTGAAAAAAGAGTCGGTATGTGGCTTGCACAAAATAAACTCGACAGCATTCTTTGGCCCGAAACCAGAAAGTATGTGCCAAGTGTTTTAGAACTATATGAGGAGTTTAGAAATTAGTAGGGGACGCACATGTGCGTGCCCTCGATCACACCTTACGCCCGCAAAATCTTCAGCGATGGCCGATTTGTAACTAAGAATACAAAGCACCGACTATATTCTATTCTGACTCTTTCTGAATTTGATGAAAAAACATAACTGGTGGGGTAGGAACCACCACTACAAGACTTTTGCAATCCTTTTGGCGGCAGGCGTTTTTTGTTGCGGTAGGCACCCGAACAGTAATTACGACACTTTATTCAAAATTTCATACTCGAGAGTACAAGGATTTGCGTCGCAAAAGGGTCCTGTCATAGAATGGGATTCAGCGAGTGCTAACAACGAGGATGAGCCTAGAGTGGCTGGCTCCACAGTGCCTCCATTAGGCTTGAGGATTCGGTGGTTAGGTGTGGCTGGCTACGAAATTAGCGACGACTCTACAGTTATCTTAATTGATCCTTTTGTCTCACGCCCCACTTTTGTGCAACTCTTAAACACTATTAAGATTGACACCAGCGCTGTTAAACACTATATCCTGGCGCCACTTCAAATGCAAAACGTAAAGGTTGTTTTAATATCGCATGCTCACCACGATCATTTGCAAGATATCCCCTATATCCTTGCACAGTATCCAAGCCCAAAAGCAAGACCGCTGGTAGTTGGTAGTCAAAGTGCTCATGACTTAATCATGGGATATACCCGGGGAGTTGGGATAAAATGGGTTGATGCAGTAGGCGGTTTGCAAGATAGTCAGACAAAAATATTAGCGTTTAGTCCCGGCAAGAAATCATGTATGCAGAATTCCGGAAACATCTCTTGCAAAGTTGGCACATTTGGCAATTTCACGATAACGGCTTTTGCTTCAGATCATTCTAGTTATGACTACCTCGGCTCCGCAGTCCTGGGGGGGACTGTTCACGGCAAGCCACCTTATACGGGCACGGGCTACAAGATGCGATCCAATACTTCAATCGGCTATTTGATTGAATATCAAGGCATACGCATTTTTTTTACTGAGTCACCGATAGTGCGGCATTCAAACGAAATTGGTAATGTGGATATTTTAATCCAGGGAATTGCCGCTCGTAGGGATTATAACACCATATCAGGAACCCTTGCTTCACTCCAACCAGAATATGTGATCCCTGGCCACTACGATAACTTTTTCAAGCCGTTAAAAGAATTCGAAAAATTTGATGTAAGAATTGGTTTCGGTCCAGTGGATTTCAGCCGCTTTGAACAATTTGTTACTTCATTCGAGAGTTATTATGTTGAACGTGCACGGAAACGGCTTACACAAAATGCCCATAGCTTTAAACCGAAACTACGTCTCATGAAGTTATTTTATTATTACTCGCTTGTAAACCTTCTATAAGAAAAGATAATTTACCCCGCCGAATGATAGTCCTAACTTATGACAGGCTGCCGGCCTCTTGGGGCTGTCCCAAAAATCAAGAAATGTCGTTGCGAATTGCGCGTTGCTTTGCGGGATGAAAGAAATCTCATGCTTGCGGAGCAGATTGTTTCACCCTTAGCCAGGCCGGAAGGAATGCTCGAAAAGACGTCTTCTGGACAGGTTCCGTGAGCAAATGGAAGCAAACTTTTAGTGCAGTTCCAGAATCAAATTTACTCGTCAAAACCCCAGGCTTTAGAGGTGAAAGAGGATTCAACCGTCGTCACCGGACCCGGCGTAACTTTTACTACCCGTTGATTTTGAGGAACAACGGTTCTGACATCTTTATTTTGTCTTTCGCGAGCAGGCCTCAAATCAACAGATGGCTCATCAGACTTGACGTCAATATTCTTTGCGGTAAATTGAAGTCCTTTGGCTAAGCCGCGCAGGCTTGCGCTTGTGATGATGCGGAATCGCTTAAACGCAGCAACAAATAAATTTCGATCCCGAAAGCCAACGTCACTGATTTCCAACTCCTCACCGGGCTGAATTTTGCTCAATTCAACCGCAGAATAGTTTTCACCGACTTTTTTAACTTTAATTTTACCTTTGTACCGAATTTTTCTGCCCGTCTTTTTGTAAATTTGAATAAAATCGTCGATTTTAATGCCGTCCGTTTTGCCGTGGTCAATGACGCCATATTTACCTTGAATCTCAATCACGCGGGTCGGGAAAAGAGATTGCTTGCGGTACCTTGCTCTGGCAATTTTGAAAAAAAATAGAGCTGCAACAATCAATGCACCTGAACCCAACAACACAAATTTTTGGTTCCAAAAGGCCGGTGCATTTTTGGAATTATCTTCCGCAGCAGCAATTTTTACTTCCTTTTCTTGTGGCAGCTTTTCATGTTTCTTTGAAAGTTCTGTTTTAGATTTCTGTATGTTCTGCTTTTTTGCCGGCGTCCTTTTGGTAAAATAAGTTGGTTTTGCCGGTTTCCTGGCCTCTTTTTTCGTCGTCTTTGGTCTGGCTGAGTAGAGAGTTGGTGTGGTAGTTTTTGGTTCCTCTGTTTTATAACTTAAGGCAGTCCCTGGTTTCTCAGTTTTTTTATTTAAAGCAGTTTTTGTTTTTTTTGCCACAGGTGGCTTAGTCTTATTGTTGGTAGTCATTGAGGGCGGCGGAGGTGCGGAATAACTTTCTTTCTTCTTTTTCTCTTTACTCACGAATCTCAAGGTTCCTTGAAATTCCTGTTCTAGTTTCGCCTCTTCCTTCTCATAAGACTGATCTGGGTTAATAAGGAGTTTCTTCTGCGGCTTCTCATTTATTCCACTAACTACACTCGGCATGTAATAACGATTTGCAGCTTTGTCTTTGATAAAGTCAATGTCCGAAGCATAGTATTTTTCTGTTTTCGAATACAATAACCCCTTTTTGACTTTCACGAAAACGTAGTCATTTCCATAAACCCACAGGGTGCCCTTTATCATCTCGCCGTTTTTCAAATGAACTTCACATTTTTCACCAACTAATTGCTTGAGAAAAGCAAGCGGATTCTCTGCACTAGGCTCTTGTGCAGCCGTTGACTGTATTAAAAGCGCTAAAAACAAGAGGCAAATGAAAACAAATTTGAGGTTTAATTTAGACATCATGATTACTTCCTTAACAATTACTACAAATGGTTAGATGCCCCGCAATGGATAATTTTATAAGCAATTCTTACGATGAGATTTATCACTATTAATTTTCGACACTATGATTAAGAATCTTGATAGAAGTTTATTTTTAAATTAAAAACACTTTTTTCGTTGGAGGGGAATAAAAAGACCGATTGGTCTGTTTTGTAAAAATAAATTTCAGATACATATTTTGTGATGAATACAAAAGGTGAAAAAACACGACAGCATATCATTGATAAAGCAACCGTTCTGTTTACAAAGAACGGATTCAATCATACCACTGTGAGCCAAATTTTAGCTGCGACTGGTATTGCGAAAGGCGGCTTCTATTTTCATTTTAAAAGCAAAGAGAGTTTGGTGCTTGCTGTGATTGAGTCGCTAAAAGAATGTTGGGCAAAAGAGATTTTACCTAAACTGAAAGAAGGAAAAGATGCCAGGGAAAACCTCAAGTTGATGTTTTCTGCCCCGGGTGATTGCTGTAACAGTTCTGAGGGAATTCGCCCAACTATTTTGCTATTGAATTTGGCGACAGAAATGCTGGAGGTCAATGATAAATTTTCGACAATGCTGAGCCAAATTATAAAAGACTGGTGGACGATCCTCGAGGCCATAATCGAACAGGGCAAATCGGAACGGATTTTCAGAAGTGACATCGACAAGCAATCCGTTGCTGCGATAATTCTGTGTAATGTCATGGGAGCAAATTTACTGGCTCTACTAAACAAAGAGCCTGCTTTTTATAACAAGCAACTTTCTACGTTTGAAAGAGTTTTATTTAAAGGGATTGAGGAAAATTAAAAGGTGTGCAGATGAACTTATTTAAGTCAAAAAACAACGGCCGCGACTATGAATTTGATATTCTCCTGCGGGAAAATATAAACGGCATGTTTTCACTCGCCCTGCGGATGACCCGCAACCAATTAGATGCTGAAGATTTGGTTCAGGATACGGCGTTGAAAGCGTTCCGCTATTTCCATAAATTTGATCAAGGGACCAATTTCAGAGCCTGGATTTACCGCATTCTCACCAATAATTTTATAAACTTTTACCGCAAGAATCAGAAACAGCCCGCACAAATTGAAATTGAAAATGTCTCATTCAAATTGAAGCAAGAAGGAGCGGGTTTCTGGAACCGGCTCAACGACAGAAACAACGGGTTTGATTACGATGATTTATTTGACGACGAAATTAACGCTGCCATCGACAAGCTTCCGGGGGAATATAGAATTGTTCTCTTGCTTGCGGATGTGGAGGGACTAAGCTACAAAGAAATCTCTGAAGTGATTGCACACCCTTTGGGTACGGTTATGTCGAGACTGCACCGGGGCAGAAAAATGCTGCAACGGAGTCTCAGACGGTATGCCGAGGAGAATGGATATAAAGTAGAAGCAGATTTAGTTTAAAAATAAGAAGCAGCCACGGATAAACACGGATTTAATAAATGGAGCTTTAAATTTCACTTTTTTAACTTACAAATTTCTACAATTAAATGCATTTATCCGTGTCGAATCGGTGTTAATCCGTGGCTCCAAAATATTGGTTGCGGCTTTGCCGGCTGTGGACATCAGTGAATATCCGTGGCAAAAAAATTTCATCACCTCTGAGTCAGATCATCCGTTTTCTTATATTTTTCAAACCATTCACGTAAATAAAGAATCTGGCGGATTTTGTTTGTCGGGTGAGTTCTGCCGATGCCGTGATATTCATCCTGGATGCGCACCATGGCAGTTTCCACTTTTCGCAGTCTTAGTGCCTGATAGGATG
>JADFPY010000119.1 GCA_022562085.1 candidate division KSB1 bacterium
GTTATCAACTTATCAACCTTAAAAAATTGCCTGAAGCGATCGAGATTTTCAAACTAAATGTTGCCGCCAATCTACAATCTGCAAACACATATGATAGTCTGGCTGAAGCTTACATGGTGAACGGTGAAACTGCTCTTGCAATAAAATATTATAACAAGGCATTGGAAATGATTCCAAATGATCCGGGCCTTAATGAGCAAAGGAAAGAAGGTGTAAAGAAGAGTGCGATGGCCAAATTGCAGGAGTTACAACAACTGACTCAAAAAGAGTGATTTCTTGGCAGCCTGGATATTTAGTAATGAGCCGGATCAATCAAAGTTGGTCCGGCTTTTCTATTTCTCGGTTTTTCTATTTCTCCTTGCGGATCACCCAAATTATGACTATTTTAAACTTCTTTATTTTGATAAATAGTTTTTGATTTAATGATAACAAAAGGCAAAATACTCTGGGTCGATGATGAAATTGAACTGCTGCGCTCTCATATTATTTTTTTAGAAGAGAGAGGGTATAAGGTTGAGCAGGTAACCAACGCCGATGACGCCATCGCGTTGATTTCACAACAAAGTTTTGACATGGTCCTGCTTGACGAAATGATGCCCGGCAAAGACGGCTTGACGGCTTTGGGGGAAATTAAAGAAAGCCATCCTTTCTTGCCGGTTGTGATGGTTACCAAGAGTGAGGAAGAATCACTCATGGAAAATGCCATTGGCGGCAAAATTGATGATTATTTGACCAAACCGGTGAACCCGAGCCAAATACTTTTGACCTGTAAAAGAATTCTGGAAAGTAAAAAAATTACCGGCGAACGCATTTCTAGAGATTACATTTCCGAGTTTAACGAAATTTCACAATCTCTTTTGGGGCCTCTCGATTGGCGGGATTGGATAAAAATTCATACCCGGCTTTCAGTGTGGGAGGTCGAAACCGATCAACACCGCGATTTGGGGCTCAAGCAGACTTTGCGGGATCAAGAGCGCGACTGCAATGTTGAATTCGCAAAATTCGTCGAGAATAATTATCCTCTGTGGCTCCACAACTCCGAGGATCCGCCGCCTTTTTCGACGGATCTGATAGAGAGGTATCTGGCCCCTCTTTTGCAAGAGAATCGAAAAGTTGTCTTTTTGGTGATCGACAACCTGCGAACGGACCAGTGGTTTGCAATCGAGCCGCTGCTCTATCCTTATTTTAATATAAAAAAAGACTTCTATTTCTCCATTCTGCCCACTGCGACTCCGTTTTCAAGAAATGCGATTTTTAGCGGACTCTTCCCAAGTGAAATTGAAGAGCGGCACCCCGAACTTTGGAAGCAAGGCGATGATGATGAACGGAGTTTAAATCGATTCGAGCATCAGTTGCTGGATTTAAAATTGAAGGATTTGGGAATCGATTTAAAACCGGCTTCAAAATATGTTAAAATCATCGATGTAAAGGAGGCTCGGAATACCGTAAACAAGATTTCCTCATACTCAAATATTCCTTTATTGGCAATCGTTGTAAATTTTGTGGACATTTTGGCCCACAGCCGAAGCGATTCGGAAGTCCTGCGCGAAATAACGCCCGATGAGTCTGCTTATCGCTCGCTAACGAAGTCCTGGTTCGAACATTCGTATATATTTCAAATTATCAAGGAGCTTGCCAAACGGAAAAACACGGTTATAATTACCACAGATCACGGCAGCATTCGCTGCATGCGCGGCGCTAAAGTTAAAGGAGACCGCGAGACTTCAAAAAATCTCCGCTACAAATTTGGCAGGAATGTCAAAGCCGACCCAAAGCAAGCGATTATTGTAAAGGATCCGGCGGTCTATAAGTTGCCCGCCAGGGGAATTAACTCAAATTATTTGATCGCAAAGGAAGATTATTATTTTGTTTATCCGACGAACTATCACCATTATTTGAATCATTACCGGGATAGTTTGCAGCACGGCGGTGTTTCAATGGAGGAAATGATTTTGCCGGTCGTGACATTGGAGCCGAAGAGTGAGTAGTCCCGAGCAGAGTTTTGGTTCGACTGCCACAATGAACAAAGAAGAAAAACAACTCATAATCTCAAACAGCGCCGAAGAAACCGAGCAATTTGGTCACAAACTGGCGCAGCAATTAAAGCCGGGCGATTTGCTGGCATTTTTCGGTGACCTCGGTAGCGGCAAAACAACTTTGATTAAGGGGATTTGTAAGGGCCTGGAAGTTGAAGCAGACATTACGAGTCCAACGTTTACTCTAATTCATGAATACTCAGGACGGTTGCCGGTTTACCACTTTGACTTTTACCGAATCGCGAATTCGCATGAAGTTTGGGAACTGGGCGGCGATGAGTATTTCTATGGTGAGGGCGTTTGTCTGATCGAATGGGCGGACAAAATTCAGGATTTATTGCCGGAAAGCAGGATAGAAATTCACTTAATCAATTGCTTCGAAGAAGGTTTGCAGAACAGCCGGGAAATTAAAGTTACTCGGACATGAAACTTCTAACCATCGACACAGCCACTGAAACCTGCGGGGTCGCTTTAACTGAAGACACTCAACTTGTGACCGATTTTCGGATCAATAAGAAGAATGTCCATAACGAGAGGCTTGTTTCTACTATTCAGCAGTTGCTTGGGGGAGTTGGTTGGCAATTGAGCGATTTAGAGGGCATCATTTTTTCTAAAGGACCGGGCTCGTTTACGGGTCTGCGAATTGGGATTTCAGTCAGCAAGGGTCTGTCATTTTCGCTCGGCATTCCGATTGTTGGCGTCAATACGCTGGATGCTTTGGCTTTTGGCGCGCCAGCCTGGGCGAATAAAATTTGTGCGGTGATCAAAGCACGGGAAAAAGAAGTTTATTTTTCGCTTTATGAAAAATCCTTGACCAGCTTCGAGAGATGTTCCGGATATGAAATTATTCATTTGGAGAAATTGCCTGAAAAATTAAATGGTAAAACTCTGGTTGTTTCGAATCCGGCAGATTTAGTTTCTTCTGTTATGAATAAAGAAACTGTGATAGCGCCTTCAGAGTATTCATTATTAAAACCACTCACCATAGCCGAGTTAGGATTTAAGAAATTTGAGGTGAATGAAGTCGAAATTCCGGAAACTGCAGAACCATTTTATTTAAAGGATTTTACACCCAAAAGAAAAGTTTATTATGCTGAGCAGTGAGTCCACACTAGTACAAAAACCGGGTTCTAATTATGAAACTATTTGTATAAACATCCGTGAAATGCAGGTTGACGATTTGGCTAGAGTGTCTGAATTAGAAGAACAGGTATTTCCCAATGTCCGCTCGAAAAATAATATTGCGGACGAAGTTCTTGAAAATTCGCTTTCATTTGCTTATGTTGTTGAAAAGGATCACTTGGTTATCGGGTATGCAATTTTTTGGCGGGCGGACACCGAGGCGCATTTAGTAGATTTCGCCGTTGATAAAAATCACCGTAGAAAAAAGATTGGCAGTTCACTGCTTAGCTACCTAATTAAAGATTGGAAGTTAAGAAAGGTTCAAACGGGGCATTTGGAAGTCCGGCGGTCAAACCTTGCTGCCCGGAATATGTATCTTAAATACGGATTCGAGGTAACCGGCGTGCGAAAAAATTATTATTCAAAAGAGAAAGAAGATGCAATTTTGATGAGTATCTCTTTAAGGAGGGCTTAGTCATATGGATTGGTTCAAACGAGCAAAAGAGGGCCTAAAGCCACAAAAGAAAAAAGAGATCCCGGATCTCTGGGTTAAATGCGACGGTTGCTCGGAAATCATTTATAAACCGGAATTAGAAAAAAACTTTTATGTCTGTACAAACTGCCAATTCCATTTCAGAATCAAAAGTTCAGATTATGTCAAGCACCTGTTGGATGATAATAAATTTGAGGAATTCGATACCAAACTTTCATCTGTTGATTTCCTTAAATTTAAAGCACGAAAAAAATATTCTGACCAAATTAAGGACAGTAAAAAAAAGACCGGCATAAACGACGCGGTCCGAACCGGTCTCGGAAAAATCTATGGCAATTCAGTGGTGTTCTGTGTCATGGATTTCAATTTTATTGGCGGAAGCATGGGCTCAGTGGTTGGCGAAAAATTGGCGCGTGCCATTAAACAGGCCCTGGAGCGCAGACTGCCTCTGATCATTATTTCGGCTTCCGGGGGTGCCCGCATGATGGAGAGCGTGCTTTCTCTTATGCAGATGGCCAAGACCTCCGCATTCCTTGCCAAATTCTCCAATGCGGGTCTGCTTTACATTTCTATTTTGACCGATCCGACAACTGGCGGGGTAACGGCGAGTTATGCCATGCTTGGCGATATTATTTTAGCTGAGCCCGGCGCTTTGATTGGATTTGCCGGACCGCGTGTGATTAAACAAACCATCGGCCAGGATTTGCCGGACGGTTTTCAGCGGTCAGAGTTCCAGCTTAAACACGGCTTTTTAGATGCGGTGATTGGCCGAGATGAAATGAAGGCAAAATTAAAAGAGATTCTGGAATTTGCCACCGACACCGAAATTTCGGATTCTGAAAATGGCGAATTGAATGCAGAGAATGTGGAAGATGTTAAAGGTACACCCGATGTCAAGATCGGAAAAGTAGATGATGAGGCGGTTAAGAATTAATGGCCAAAAATAAGCCCAGGATTCTCCTTAGCAACGACGATGGAATCAACGCCCCTGGACTGGCTGCCTTGTACGAGGAGATGAAGTCAATTGGCGATGTCTTTGTAGTCGCCCCGGATGCTGAGAAAAGCGCTGTCGGACATGCGATCACCCTTTCCGATCCATTACGGGTTTGGGATTTTAAAAAGAACGGAGAGTTTTTTGGCTACGCAGTCAACGGGACGCCCGCTGACTGCGTAAAAATTGCTTACTGGGCGCTTTTAGATGAAAATCCGGATCTGGTCGTTTCGGGAATTAACTTGGGGTCGAATACAGGAATAAATGCCATTTATTCCGGAACCGTTTCAGCGGCTACCGAAGGCACTATTTTAGGAATCCCCGCTTTTGCCGTTTCACTCACTACCTTTAAAAATCCAGACTTCAGCTATGCCGCCAAATTTGCCAGAAAATTGTCTGAAAATATTTTAGAGCGCGGATTGCCGAAAGGCACTTTGCTGAATGTGAACGTGCCGCCAGCCAAAGAAGAGGAAATTGAAGAGATTAAAATTACCCGTCAGGGCCGGTCAACTTATCACGAGCATTTCGATAAAAGAGTCGATCCGCAAAACCGAGTTTATTATTGGTTAACCGGCAAGAAAGTCCAATTGGAAGATGACAGCGACGTCGATGATAATGCTATTTTGAATAAAAGAGTCTCAATCACGCCTCTGCACTACGATCTGACCAACTACGAGTATCTCGATGAGTTAAAGTCGTGGGAAATAACTCCGTAGTTTTCAGACAAAAAACAAATTCCAAACGTCGTTCTGAGCGCAAAGCCCTCTCAAGCTCGACTGTGCAACTAGTCAGCGAGAACGAAGATTCTCAGTTTGATCGAGGAGATTCTTCGCACATCAAGAATGGCTTATATGAACAGGTTTATGCTTTATGTGCTCAGAATGATGAGGTGTGGGCTTTTAATAAGGAAGGTGCAATTGCATAAACAGATTCTGATGTTCCTTCAAATTACACTTTTACTCCCGCCCATCACTTTAATGAATACTTCCCGAAACATCTTAAAGGAAAATGGCCCAGCATAAAGATCCGATCCTCATTCTTGATTTTGGCGCTCAATACACACAACTGATCTCCCGCAAAGTTCGCGAGCTGGGCGTTTATTCTGAAATTAAGCCTTTTAATATTTCAATTCAGGAAATTAAAAAGCTGCAGCCTAAAGGGTTAATTTTGTCCGGTGGCCCGGAATCGGTATATGAAAAAAATGCCCCTTTGCCTGACAAAAGTATTTTTGACCTCGATATTCCGGTTTTGGGAATTTGCTACGGTCTGCAAGTGATTTCGCATTTCTTCGCCGGCGAAATAGCGGGCGGTACAAAAAAACGCGAATTCGGTTTGGCGGAGTTTAAAATCGAACAGCCGGCCGGACTTTTCAAGAATGTCAGCCCTGTTTCCAAAGTTTGGATGAGTCACGGCGATGCTTTAGATCAACTTCCGAGCGGATTTGAGACACTCGGTTCCACAGAAAGCTCACCTTACGCAGCATTCGCTAATAAAAAACGAAACTTTTACTGCGTGCAATTTCATCCGGAAGTCACCCACACCGTTGAAGGCAAAAAGATACTTGGAAATTTTGTTTATGAAATCTGTAAGTGTGAAAAATCCTGGACGCCCGGTTCGTTTGCGGAAAACACGGTTGCTGAAATTCGTGAAAAGGTCAGAAGCGGTAAAACCATTTGTGGCCTGAGCGGCGGTGTGGATTCTGCAGTTGCCGCGGCATTGGTTTACGAAGCCATCGGCGACAAGCTGCACTGCGTTTTCGTTGACACCGGTTTCATGCGCAAGAATGAAGTAAAAGAGGTTGGCGAGACATTTCAGAACTACTTTAAATCTAATTTCATTTCCGTTGATGCTTCAGCGGAATTCCTGAGCCGTTTAGATGGCGTAACAAATCCTGAGGAAAAGCGAAAAATTATCGGAAATACATTTATTGAGGTTTTCGAAAAAGAAGCCGAAAGGATTTCAGATGTTGAATATCTTGTTCAGGGCACGCTTTACCCGGATGTCATCGAAAGTGTTTCTGCCCATGGACCTTCCGTGACCATAAAAACCCATCATAATGTCGGCGGCCTTCCGGAGGTTATGAATCTAAAATTAATTGAACCGCTGCGCGAATTGTTTAAAGATGAAGTTCGAAATGTCGGCAGGGAGTTGGGGCTTCCTGAAAAAGTCCTGGGAAGACACCCCTTTCCCGGTCCGGGATTCGCGGTAAGAATTTTGGGTAAAATCACTCAAGAGCGCCTGGACATTCTAAGGGAAGTTGATGCGATTTTTATTGAAGAGCTCAGAAGCCACAATTGGTATGATAAAATCTGGCAGGCGTTTGCGGTTTTGCTTCCAGTAAAGACTGTCGGCGTCATGGGGGATATGCGCACTTATGAAAATGTAATCGGACTTCGTGCGGTCAGCAGCCTGGACGGCATGACTGCGGATTGGTCAAGAATTCCGTTCGAGATACTGGCACGGATTTCCAATCGAATTATCAATGAAGTGCCGGGTGTCAATCGTGTGGTTTATGATATCAGCTCAAAGCCGCCAAGCACAATTGAGTGGGAATAATATGTCACCCTTTTCACTTGATTTTTATGAATTTTTTTTTTATGTTTGGGCGTTTCAATCACGGTTTTAAGATACTTAGGAACCACAACTCAACTTAACTACTTTTCGAAAGAACTCCCTTCTGAATGACAAATATAAACAAACAACTCTGTCTCATCTATGAACTTATTTCTAAGGAGAGATTCAATGTGTGGAATTGTTGGATACATTGGTAACAAGGACGCGACACCCATCCTTCTCGAAGGGTTAAAACGGTTAGAATATCGCGGTTATGACTCCGCTGGCGTTGCTGTTCTTACGAACGGTAAAATCACAGTTGAAAAGCAGGCAGGGAAAATTTCTGCTCTGGAACAATCCTTAGCCCAAAACGCACTTTCCGGTAAGTTGGGAATTGCTCACACCCGATGGGCAACCCACGGCGTGCCAAATCAAACAAATGCACACCCCCACACAGACACAACCGGCCGAATTGCTCTCATTCATAACGGCATCATCGAAAACTATCAAACAATCAAAACAAAATTAGAATCAAACGGTTATAAATTTTCCACAGACACGGATACGGAAGCTCTGGTGAATTTGATATCTGAGTATTATCAAAATGGCAACAACCTGGACGAAGCCGTACGTGCGGCGCTCAGCCAGGTCGAGGGAACGTACGGGATAGCGGTTATCTCGAAAGACGACCCGAATACCCTTATCGCGGCACGCCGTGGGAGCCCTTTGGTCATCGGAATGGGTGAAAATGAATTCTTCGTCGCCTCAGATGTTTCGGCCATTATTAATCATACCAAAGATGTCACATATCTCGATGACAATGAGATTGCCGTCATCACTCGTGATAAAGTCACCATTAAGACTATTGACAATCTGGAAGTCGACAAAAAGATTGAAAAGATTGCTTTTGATTTGGATAAAATCGAGAAGAGCGGTTACGACCATTTCATGCTCAAAGAAATCATGGAGCAGCCGCAAACCATCGAGGACGCCATGCGCGGCCGTTTGCTTTCCGAAGAGGGCACAGCCCGTTTGGGAGGAATTCGTCATGAAATGGAATCACTGCTTTACGCGCCCCAAATTCTCTTGTCTGCTTGCGGCACCAGTTGGCATGCCTCGCTCATCGGCGAATACATGCTCGAAGAATTCGCGAGAACGCCTGTAGAAGTCGAGTATGCCTCTGAGTTTCGTTACCGAGATCCGATTATTGAACGTGGCGCTGTGATGTTTGTTATCAGTCAATCCGGCGAAACCGCGGATACGCTGGCGGCTATGAAAGAAGCAAAACGAAAAGGCGCCAAGGTTTTCGGTATCTGCAATGTTGTCGGCTCAACGATAGCAAGGGAAAGCGATTCCGGGGTTTACTTGCATGCCGGACCAGAAATTGGCGTTGCCTCGACGAAAGCCTTTACTTCGCAGGTAATGGTTCTCTCGCTGCTGTCCCTACTGATGGCAAGAATGCGTAACTTGGGCGCTTCGAAAGGAATTGACATTGTCAACGAAATGAAAGCGCTGCCCCAAAAAGTAGAAAAAATATTGCAAACTCATGAACTGATCAAAGAAATCGCTAAGGAATATCATCAAAGCCAGAATTTTCTTTACCT
The DNA here is from genome assembly GCA_022562085.1 of candidate division KSB1 bacterium. Taxonomy (NCBI): domain Bacteria; kingdom Pseudomonadati; species Candidatus Zhuqueibacterota bacterium. Next base: position 8,800 of record JADFPY010000119.1, read on the forward strand.
GGGCCGCGGTTATAATTTTCCGGTAGCGCTCGAAGGCGCTCTTAAGTTAAAAGAAATTTCATACATTCACGCAGAAGGTTACCCCGCTGCCGAAATGAAACATGGCCCGATCGCACTGATTGATGAGAACATGCCGGTCGTTTTTATCGCAACAAAAGATTCGACTTATGAAAAAATCACCAGTAACATTGAAGAGGTGAAAGCCAGAAGCGGACGTATTATCGCAATTGCCACCGAGGGCGATGAAGAAATTAAGAAACGCGCGGATCACGTGATTTATATTCCGCCCACTTTAGAGTTTTTAACACCAATTCTGACCATCATTCCTTTGCAACTGCTGGCTTATTACATCGCCATTTTGCGGGGCTGCGATGTCGACCAACCGCGTAATTTAGCCAAAAGCGTAACCGTTGAGTAGGCTCTTTTTATGAAAAAAAACTCGGCTATCTATCTCTTTGTTTTCTTGACATGGGTTATTGGGATAAGTTTCATTCCACTTAAAACCTATGCGCAAGAAACCAGGACAGTCCAAATCGTCAATGACATGGAAGTGGATTTTAGGAGGGCATTGCGTCTTTACCGCTCGAAAGATTATCTGAAAGCTTTCGCAGGCTTCGAATCTTTGAGCAATTCCACTGTCATTCATCACCGCATGACTGCTTCCTTGCTCATGACCGGGAAAAGCCTTTATCATCTGGAAAAGTTTTCCGACGCAACCCGTTACTCCGACAAACTCATCGATACTTTTTCACAAAGCAGATATGTCGACGATGCTTATTTTTTAAAAGCTTCCAGCTACTATCGGTTGAATGACAGCTTCAATGCCGCCAGATATTTTTTGTGGATTTCTGATTGGAGTTCTGACAACAGACTGACGGTAAAGTCTCATAGAATTGTAAATTCAATCATCCGCTCGAAACTTTCTTTGTCGGAATTAAATAAACTTTTGCAATTCGCAAATGGTGAAACGTCCGCGGCGCTCGTGACAATTGGATTAGCAAAAAAAGAGGTGAAGAACGGCTCAGCACGCAGAGCGGTTTCTTTGTTGAAAAACTATAAGAAGAAATTCGGACCCAGCGGGTATATCGAGCAAATTGATGAACTTTTGCAAGAAGCTGAAAACCCGGGCAGCCAGTCGATTAAAATTGGCGTGGTCTTGCCGTTAACCGGTTTTTTTAGCGAAGAGGGACAAGGAGTTTTTAGAGGAATTAAGTTTGCTCATCTCCAGGCAAAAAACAACTCGGTGCAGCCGATTCAATTGGTGGTACGTGATTCACAAGGAAATATGATCAAGGCAATTCAGGCAACCCAGAATTTGATTCGGCAGGAAAATGTCCAGGCTATTATCGGTGAACTTGAAAGTTCTATAACTGCCGGAATTGGCGCTTTGGCCGCCAGCGAAAATATTCCTTTAGTTGGACCCACGGCAACGGAAAACCAGGTTGCCTCCGTAGGCAGCTCTGTTTATCAATTGAACAGCGACCTCGAGAGAAAAGGTGAGGCGCTGGCGCTGTATGCTTACGACCAACTGGGCTTTCGCACATTTGCAACTTTAGCCCCCGCAGACGAATATGGCCAGCAAATGACGGACAGCTTCACTTCGACCATCGATCGACTCGGCGGCCGAATCGTTGCGCAAAGCTGGTATTACGACACCCCGAAAGATTTAAGCAGACAATTTAAATCGATTCGCGAGGCAGCCTTCAGTTATGATTCCACGGATGTTGAACAAATGATAGCAGAAGCTGCTGAAAGAGGTCGAGATCTGGATGAAAAAGATATTCCCGTGCTCTCAATTGACGCTATTTTTCTGCCCATCTACTCCGATGATATTAAATATATCGCTCCGCAGTTTGCTTTAAGTAATATCCGCACCCAAATTGTCGGCGGCGAATACTGGGATGATTTGGATATTCTAAAAATTGCTCAAATTCAACCTTATGTCGATGGGGCGATTTTCGTCAGTGATTACTTCCCCGATGAAAATGACCAGGCCTTTAGAAATTTTCGCAGTGAGTTCCGGGTCAAGTTAAAAAAGACTCCCGAAAGGTGGGAGGTTTTTGGTTATGATGCATTTAATCTCTTAAACGAAGCAATTTCTAAAGGCGCTAAAACCGGCCATGAAATCAATCGACGTCTAAACACGATATCCGGCTACCAGGGAATGAAAGGGGATATTTCCTTTAAAGGATACCAGCGAGTGAACCACGAGGTAAATTTTCTACAATTTGTAAATGGCAGGATTATTAAGCATCAGGTCGAACTGAATTAAGGGAAGTTCGAAGCTTTGGGAATAATGTTTTTTTTGCGCACAGCAAAATTATTTGTTGCTAAATGGTTATGAATTTATTAAGTTTACCACTAAAATTACCTTAACTAAATCAACAAGGAGGGATTTATGAAGCGAGTAGGAATTCTTATGCTGGTGTTGCTGGTTTTCACGCTCAGTGATTCATCTGCTCAAATTGGTTTTAAGGGTGTAGGAGGACATGTTGGTTGTGTAAATGGAAAGGGAAGCCTTAGTGGTATTTTATTTGGCGGACACGTTAACCTGGGAGAGATTATCCCGGGTCTGGCGTTAGCTCCCAGCTTTGATTACTGGAGTGACTCAGGGACTAACATCCTTAATATCAATGGCGATGTAAGGTACTACTTCCCGACAGATGGCAATATTGATTTCTTCGCGGGCGGTGGCTTGGCTCTCGTTAGGTTTAGTTCAGATAAGCAGACCTTTACTGACCCTGATACTGGGATCACAATAACTTCAGTAGGA